>NZ_JBHVDD010000010.1:0-146882 GCF_042802995.1 Streptomyces sp. NPDC057438 | reverse complement strand
GAACAGCAGGGGCTGCGCCCACTGCTGTTCAGGGGCGCCGGGGAACTCCCCCTCAGCTCTCCGTCACCTTGCCCGCCTCCACGGCGAGCCGGCGGGTGACGTGGACCGCGTCCAGCATCCGGCGGTCGTGGGTCACCAGGAGCAGCGTGCCCTCGTAGGAGTCGAGGGCGGACTCCAGCTGCTCGATGGCGGGGAGGTCCAGGTGGTTGGTGGGCTCGTCGAGGATCAGGAGGTTGACGCCCCGGCCCTGGAGGAGCGCGAGGGCCGCGCGGGTGCGTTCGCCCGGGGAGAGGGTCACCGCCGGGCGAAGGACGTGGGCCGCCTTGAGGCCGAACTTGGCGAGAAGGGTGCGGACCTCGGCGGGTTCCGTGTCGGGGACGGCCGCGCAGAAGGCGTCGAGCAGGGACTCGGGTCCGTGGAACAGCCCTCGCGCCTGGTCGACCTCACCGACCAGGACACCCGAGCCGAGGGTGGCCTGGCCCGAGTCCAGCGGGACGCGGCCGAGCAGCGCGCCCAGCAGCGTCGACTTGCCGGCGCCGTTCGCGCCCGTGATGGCGATGCGGTCGGCCCAGTCGATCTGCAGCGACACCGGCCCGAAGGCGAAGTCGCCGCGCCGCACCTCCGCGTCGCGCATCGTGGCGACCACCGCACCGGAGCGCGGGGCCGCCGCGATCTCCATGCGCAGCTCCCACTCCTTGCGCGGCTCCTCGACGACGTCCAGCCGTTCGATCATGCGCTGGGTCTGCCGGGCCTTCGCGGCCTGCTTCTCGCTCGCCTCGCTGCGGAACTTGCGGCCGATCTTGTCGTTGTCGTTGTTCGCCTTGCGCCGGGCGTTCTTGACGCCCTTGTCCATCCAGGAGCGCTGCATCTGGGCGCGGTCCTGGAGCGCGGACTTCTTGTCCGCGTACTCCTCGTAGTCGTCCCGGGCGTGCCGACGGGCCGTCTCGCGCTCCTCCAGATAGGCCTCGTAGCCGCCGCCGTAGAGGTTGATCCGGTTCTGGGCCAGGTCGAGTTCGAGGACCTTGGTGACCGTGCGGGTGAGGAACTCGCGGTCGTGGCTGACGACGACCGTGCCCGCGCGCAGTCCGGACACGAAGCGTTCGAGCCGTTCCAGGCCGTCCAGGTCGAGGTCGTTGGTGGGCTCGTCGAGGAGGAAGACGTCGTAGCGGGAGAGGAGGAGGGAGGCGAGTCCGGCGCGGGCGGCCTGCCCGCCGGAGAGGCCGGTCATCGGCTGGTCCAGGCCGACGCCGAGGCCGAGGGAGGCGGTGACCTCCTCCGCGCGCTCGTCCAGGTCGGCGCCGCCCAGGTCGAGCCAGCGCTCCAGGCTCACCGAGTACGCGTCGTCGGCGCCGGGCGCGCCGTCCACCAGGGCCTGGGTGGCCTCGTCCATCACGCGCTGGGCCTCGGCCACACCCGTGCGCCGGGCGAGGAACTCCCGTACGCTCTCGCCCTCCCGGCGCTCCGGTTCCTGCGGCAGGTGGCCGACGGTCGCCGAGGGCGGGGACAGCCGCAGCTCGCCCTCCTCCGGCGGGAGGAGCCCGGCGAGCAGCCTGAGCAGCGTGGACTTGCCCGCGCCATTGGCACCGACCAGCCCGATCACATCACCGGGGGCGACGACGAGGTCGAGCCCGGAGAAGAGCGAGCGGTCGCCGTGGCCGGCGGCGAGGTTCTTGACGACGAGGGTGGCGGTCACAGGGGGCGATCCTAACGACAGGGGGGCGGGACCTCCCAGCCGCGTCGGGGTGGGGGCCGCCGCCCGGCGCTCCTCATCCCGCCATCGCCTCCACCAGGACCGTTCCCGCGGTGCGGGCCACGATGAACGACTCTCCCCTCACGGCCTTGGGGTCCAGGCCGATGCGGTGCCGGCCGGCGGGCAGGATCCCGTCGAAGAAGCGGTAGGTGTGGGGGCGGTTCAGCCGGTCCAGGCGGTAGGCGGTGAGCTCCACCCGGCAGGTGGAGGTGATCTCGATGCCGGTCTGCCCTCCGGCGGCGACGAGCCGGGTCAGACGGCGCTGCTCCACGGGACTGCGGTCGAGGGCATGTTCGATCTGGGCGACGAGCAGCGGAATGATCGGGGCCAGTCCGTCGACGTACGCGACCGTGACCCCCGCGCGGTCGAAGGCCCTTCGTACGGCGGCACGGTCCGCCTCGCCGACGGTCCGGCCGAAGACCACGGCACCGTAGGCGCGCAGTTCCTCGTCGGGCACGCCGGTGGCGTCCTGCGCCAGGTCCGTCCCGATGCCGATGGCCCGCAGGGCGGCGGCGAGTCTGGCGAGGACGGCGACCCGGGTACCGATGAGGAGGACCCGGCGGCGGGCCGCGGGCTCGGCGGCGGACTCCGACAGCAGGGACCGCAGCGCGCCGCGGTACTCGGGCCCGTGGAACAGGAAGGGACCGATGCCCGTGTAGCCGTTCAGCTTGAGGTCGGCCTCCTCCTCCGTCTGCCAGGCGAAGTCCCGCCACACGAAGTCCTCGCCGGCCCGCTCTATGACCGCGGTCACGGCTCCGCAGGCGAGGTCGGCGCATTCGGGGCAGCCGTAGATGACGTAGCGGCCGTGCGTCAGTGGCGCTTCGGCTTCCAGGAGCAGGCTCCGCACCTGGGCGGTGAAGATCGAGGGCGGGACGTCGGAGGCGAGGGGGGAGACGGCGTCGAGGTCGGAGAGCTGGAACAGCAGCGGGCGCCCGTCGACGATGAAGTCCACGAAGTCCCGGTGCGCCTGGTAGTCACCGTTGGCGAGGACGCCACCGGCTCGCATCGCCGGTGCCAGGCCGAAGGTCGCGTACTCGGCAGACATGGTGCGAGTATCCCCACAAAGCGAGACTTGTGAGCACGGCGGACCATATTCCGTTAACGTCCCTGCGTGACCCATGAATCGAACAGTGATGTGATCGTGGTCGGCGGCGGAGTCATCGGTCTCACGACGGCCGTCGTGCTGGCGGAGGGCGGCGTGCGGGTCCGGGTCTGGACACGGGAGCCCGCGGAGCTGACGACGTCCGCCGTCGCGGGCGGACTGTGGTGGCCCTACCGGATCGAGCCGGAGGAGCTCGTCGGCACGTGGGCGCTCACCTCCCTGGCCGTCTACGAGGAGTTGGCGGCCCGGTCCGGCGAGACGGGCGTACGCATGGTCGAGGGCGTACACGGCGACACCGGACTGGACGGACTGGGCGCGTGGGCCTCCCGGGTGGCCGGGCTGCGGGTGGCGACGGCCGGTGAGTACCCGGGCGTCGGACTGTGGGCGCGGCTGCCGCTGGTCGACATGCCGGTCCATCTGCGGTGGCTGCGCGAGCGGTTCGTCGCGGCGGGCGGCGTGGTGGAGTCGCGTACGGTCACGGATCTCGCGGCGGTCGACGCGCCGGTCGTCGTCAACTGCACGGGGCTGGGCGCACGGGAGCTGGTGCCGGATCCCTCCGTACGGCCGGTGCGGGGGCAGTTGGTCGTCGTGGAGAACCCGGGGGTCACCACCTGGCTCACGACGGCGGATCACACCGGGTCGAGGAGCACGTACTTCATCCCGCAGCCGGGCGGCCTGATCCTGGGCGGCACCGCGGAGGAGGACGCCTGGTCCCTGACTCCGGACCCGGTGGTCGCGGAGGAGATCGTGCGGCGGTGTGCGGCGATCCGGCCCGAGATCGCGGAGGCGCGGATCATCGAGCACCGGGTGGGGCTGCGGCCCACCCGCCCGGGCGTGCGCCTGGAGCGCGAGGTCCTGCCGGGCGGGCGGGTGCTGGTGCACAACTACGGTCACGGCGGAGCGGGGGTCACGGTGGCGTGGGGGTGCGCGCGGGAGGCGGCCCGCCTCGCCTCCGGGTGACCGGGGGTGGTGCGGGGAGGGCCCCGCGGGCGGCCCGCTTCGCCCCCGGGTGACCGGCGACCCGTCTCGCCGTGCGGGTGTGCCGACGAGGACCCGGGGACGCCACGCAGGGACCACGCCTGGCCTTCCGCGTACCGGCGAGGGCGCGGCGACCCCAGGCCGATGGCACGCCTCGCCCTACGAGTAACCGGCGAAGGCCCGGGGACACCGCGAAGGTGGCACGCCTCGCCTCACGGGTGACCGGGCCACCGGGCCACCGGGCCACCGGGCCACCGGGCCACCGGGCCACCGGGTCACCGGGCCACCGGGCCACCGGGCCACCGGCGAGGGTGCGGGTGCGGGTGCGGGGACGTCACGGGAGGGGCGGTCGTGACTCGTCGCGGCCGCCCACGCCCCCGCGCCGCTCTCACTCCGCGCGGTGGCCGATCGGGTCGCCCTCGATCTCGGTTCCCTGACCCGGGCCGACCCTGATCTCGAACTCCCCGTCGTACCGCTTGTGGCCCTCGATGACCGCGAGTTCGACCGCCTCGGAGGCCATCTCCTCGCGGACGATCACCGAGTCCCGGCGCAGGTCGCGCATGAGCGCGACGCACATGCCGATCATGACGAGGACGAACGGGGCCGCGGCCAGGATCGTCAGGTTCTGCAGGCCCGTGAGGGCGTCGCCCTGCCCGCTGCCGACCAGGAGCATGATCGCGGCGACGGCCCCGGTGAGGACGCCCCAGAAGACGACGACGAAGCGGCCGGGTTCGAGCGCTCCGCGCTGGGAGAGCGTGCCCATGACGATCGAGGCGGCGTCGGCGCCGGAGACGAAGAAGATCCCGACGAGGATCATCACCAGCAGACTGGAGACCGTGGCGGCGGGGTACTCGTGGAGGACGGCGAAGAGCTGGCCCTCCGGAGTGGCCTCCTCACCGAGCCGGCCCTGCTCCTGCAGCTTCATCGCCGAGCCGCCGAAGACCGCGAACCAGACGAGACTGACCGTGCTGGGGACGAGGATGACGCCGCCGATGAACTGGCGGATGGTGCGACCGCGGCTGATCCGGGCGATGAACATGCCGACGAAGGGTGTCCAGGAGATCCACCAGGCCCAGTAGAAGACGGTCCAGCTGCCGAGCCAGTCGGCCACGCCCTCGCCGCCGGACGCCTCGGTGCGGCCCGCCAGCTGGGCGAGGTCGCCGAGGTAGGCGAAGGCCGAGGTGGGCAGCAGGTCGAGGACCAGGATGGTCGGGCCGGCGACGAAGACGAAGACCGCCAGCAGCAGGGCCAGCACCATGTTGGTGTTGGACAGCCACTGGATGCCCTTCTCCACACCGGAGACGGCGGAAGCGACGAACGCCAGGGTGAGGACCGCGATGATGCCGACGAGCAGGCCGGTGCCCACCTTGTCCATCCAGTCCAGTTCCTTGAAGCCGGAGCCGATCTGGAGGGCGCCGAGGCCGAGGGAGGCCGCCGAGCCGAAGATCGTCGCGACGATCGCGAGGATGTCGATGACCCGGCCGGCCGTGCCGTTCGCGTGCTTCTCGCCGATGAGCGGGGTGAAGACGGCGCTGATGGTCTGGCGGCGCCGTTTGCGGAAGGTGCTGTAGGCGATGGCGAGGCCGACCACCGCGTAGATCGCCCAGGGATGCAGCGTCCAGTGGAAGAGGGTGGTCGCCATCGCCGTTTCCATGCGCTCGCCGGAGCCCTGGGGGTTCGTGCCCGGCGGGGGCGAGGTGTAGTGGGCGAGGGGCTCGCTCACGCCGTAGAACATCAGACCGATGCCCATACCGGCGCTGAACATCATGGCGACCCAGGAGACCGTGCGGAACTCGGGCTTCTCGCCCTCGACCCCCAGGTGGATACGGCCGTAGCGGCTGACCGCGAGCCACAGGGCGAAGACGACGAAACAGGAGGCGGCCAGCATGAAGGCCCAGCCACCGTTGTGGATCAGTCCGCCCAGCATCTTGCCGGAGACGGTTTCGAGCGAGTCGGTCCAGATGGCGCCCCAGAGGACGAAGGCCAGGGTGAGTGCCGCCGTCACGCCGAACACGACGCGGTCCGTCCCGGGCCGCCCGCCGCCGGGGAGGCCCGCTTCCGAGCCCGGAAGCGCGCCTCCCCCGTGGTGGGTGGTGTGTTGGTCGTGCGTCACAGGTGGAACCTTTCAAGAGTGGCTGGAACTGAACCTCTCCTGCCCAGGAACGCCTATCACATGTGACCTCGACCCTTTCTTGTTCAACAGGTCGTGTCGGGTACTCCGTCCGTCAGGCGGTACGGGGCCCGTTCGTCGAGCAGCAGCGGCACGAGCGCGCGCTGCCGCTGGCGCAGCGGCACGAGCGCGCCGTCGCCGCCGGGGCGCACGCGGACGCCGTGCAGAGCCAGCTCATCGGCGACCTCCTCGTACTGCTGTGCGGTGAGCCGATAGCCGCAGGGTGGGTCCTGGATCACCTCGGCGGGTTCGGCCGGGTCGTTGTCGGCTCCGCCGAGATAGACCGGGCCGGTGTCGCGCAGGCCGGCGAGCCTGGCCGCGGCGGTGACCCGGTCGACCCGCCGGCCGCGTTCACCGGCGAAGGCGAACAGGCCCTTCAGGGCGGCGAGCTGCGAGTTCACCCGGCGGAGGTTGTCGGCCGGTCCCTCGGTGCCGCCCGTCGGCGGGTCCACCCGGCTCTCGATCAGCAGGCCGACCGAGTGCTTGATTCCGGACATGTTGCGCAGAATGCGTTCCTGGCCGTCGCCGGCGACCTGGCGGATCGGGTCGCCGGTCACCGGGTCGGTCCAGATGCCGTACGTACCGGTCGAATGCCCGGCGGCCCGGGCCGCCGGGCGGACGTGGTCCAGGGACAGGGCGCGGGCCTCGGCGTGGACGGCCGCGTCGGTGTTGAGGTTGCGGGGCCAGAGGTCGAAGAGGTCCTTGTCGTAGTACCGGGGTGTGGCGCCGTATTCGTGCAGGTCGTAGACGATGTCGGGGGTGCGGTCACGCAGGACGGCGGCGAGTGCCCGGGCCTCGGCCGTGCGCAGGGCGAGATGGTCGCGGTTGATGTCGACACCGTCGGCGTTGCCCCGCGTGCCGGCGGCCCGGCCGTCGGGATTGGCCGTGGGCACGACGAGGACCGTGGTGGATCTCAGCAGCCGCCGGGTCCGCTCGTCCCTGGTGTGGGCGAGGTCGCGGACGGTGCTGAGGCAGGCCTCACGGCCCGAGGGCTCGTCGCCGTGCTGGCTGCAGATGAGCAGGACCGTGCGCGAGGCGGCGCGGGCGCCGACGCGGACGAGCTGGAGCGGGCGGTCCTGCCCGGTCGTGCCGATCCGGGTGACCGACACACGGTCGCTTCCCCGGTCCACGGCGGCCAGGAACTCCTGCTCCTCCTGCCCGCCGGTCCAGCGGGCGCCGCCCGACTCCTCGAAGGCGGTACGCGGCGGGGCGGTGTCCGCCGCGTACGCGGGCGCCGAGAGCAGGGGTGCGGCGAGCGCGGTGGCGATCAGTGCCGCGAGCCGGGCCCTCATTCCGTGCCGCCCGGGACGCGGGCGGCACGGCCCGGGTCGCGGACGCCGTCGAGGACGGTGGCCCCGGGGGCGGCCGTGGCGCCGGTGGTGGCCCGCTCGAAGGCGGCGGCTCCGCCGACCAGCGGGACCTTCGCGGAGGTCTTCCGGAGGTCGATGGTCAGAGTGGGCGTACCGGCCGGCGGGTCGATGAGGTCCTCGTCGGTGCCCGCGATGATCAGCGCGAGGCGGTGGCCCGCCGGGACGACGTGGTCGCTCGCGTGCAGGTCGAGGGTGATCGTGTACGGGGTCCCGGGGATGAGCGGGGCTCCGGTGCCGGACGCGCGGTGGCCGAGGTCGGCCCAGCCGCGGCTGAAGATCGTGTATTCGACGTCGGCGGTCTTCGCCCGGGTCTCCCGGAAGCAGGAGCTGTCGCCGGCGGTGCTCGGCCCCCAGCAGGTGCGGTCGGTGAGCGTGGTGATGCCCTCGCCCGCCCCGGCGTAGTCGCGGATGGTGTCCGGGCCGAGGTCGACGAGGACCGCCGAGAGGTGGGCGGCGGAGGTGGTGGGCGTCGCGGTGACGGTGACCTTGCCGGAGCCGGACAGCCGCAGGTCCTTGGTGAGCGGGGCGGTGACGAAGCCCGCCTTGCCGGGGGTGGACCTGTCGACGTGCGCGGCCCAGTCGGTCTCGTTCAGCGTCGGGTCGTCGGTGAAGGTCTCGGTGCCGGAGCGCTTGCGCAGGCCGAGGGTGCCGACGCCCGGTGCGCCGCCCTTCGCCGGGCGGAGGGTCGTGGTCTTCGCCGCGCGGGGCGGCCAGACCGTGGACGTCTGCCACTGGTTCGGGTGGCGTTCGACGTCGGCCATGGGCTCGTCGTCGATGCCGTTGTCGTAGCCGAGGAGTTCATGGTCGAACCAGCGGTGCAGGGTGTCGACCCACTGCGCACGGCGGAAATCGAACGGGTCGACGTGGCCGGTCTGCGAGAGCCAGATCTTGCGCTCGACGCCCTGCTCGGCGAGCGCGTCCCACCACTGGCCGAAGTGCTTGGGGCGGACGTTCAGGTCCTGCTGTCCGTGGACGACGAAGACGCTCGCGTCGATCTTCCGGACGTCCTTGACGTAGTTCCGTTCGGTCCACAGCGGGGTCCAGTCGCCGGTACGCGGGGCGCCCTGGACCAGTTTCCGCTGGACGGCGCCGCACTTGGCGCGGGCCTCGGGGCTCTCCACGTAGTCGGCGAGCCAGTCGGGGCCGGAGTTGTAGAGCGGGGCGCCCTTGGCGAAGTAGTAGTCGTACCAGGAGGAGATCGCGCCGATCGGGACGATGGTCTCCAGGCCCTCGACGCCGGTGGCGGCCACGCCGTTGGCGATCGTGCCGTCGTAGCTCTTGCCGATCATGCCGGTCCGGCCGTTGGTCCAGCCGGCCTTGGTCTTCGTGGTCCCGGTGCGGGTGGTGTACGCCCTGCCGCGGCCGTTGAGCCAGTCGACGACCGCCTTGGCGGACCGGATGTCGGAACGGCCCCCGACGTCCACACAGCCGTCGGAGCGGTTGGTGCCGGCAAGGTCGACGGCGACGAACGCGTAGCCGCGGGGCACGAAGTAGTTGTCGTAGAACAGCGGCGTCTGGACGATGTTCCCGGCCGCGTCGTAGGTCTTGAGCTGGCTCTCGTTGCCGCGTCCGCAGCAGGCGTAGTACGGGCTGGCGTCCATGATCACGGGGATCTTGCGGCCCCGCTGCGCGGGTTCCCTCGGACGGACGATGTCGACGGCGACCCGGTCGTTGCGCCCGTCGCGGTCGCCGTCGAGCCCGGTGTCCACCCAGACGGCCTCGCGGATGGCGTTGTCGTAGGAGTAGACCGGTTCGCTCCTCCGGGGGGCCGGAGTGCCGGCGACCGCCGGGGTGAGGAACGAGGCCGTGAGGGCGGCGGCCGTGGCCGCCGTCGCGAGCGATCTCCAGGTCGTGAAGCGTGTACGTCGCGCAGGTATCGGCATGCGCGGACGGTACTGCGGTCAACTCCCGTGCAACAGAGGCACTTTTGGGGCACGCGGGGCTTCAGCCACGCTCTGGCCGGAAAGGGGCCACCGCACGGGGGCCGTGTCCCTCAGGGACGCGGCTGGACCCTCTCGCCCACCGGTTCGCCGATGATCCTGCCGGCCAGGTCACAGGCCAGTCGGCGGACATGGGTGCGGAGTTGGGCCTCGGCCGTGGCGCGGTCCTCGGTGAGGCGGGCGTGCCCCTCGGCGAGCAGGGCGGCGCATGCGCGGTGGGCGTCGGCACGGGCCCCCGCGATCAGGGCGGCGCCCTCCTCGTGGGCGCGCTGACGGATGCGGGCGGCCTCGTGCCGGGCCTCGGCCAGGGCCTGTGCCACCTCAGCACGCTTGACCTCGATCTCCTCACGCAGGGCTGCCGCCTCCGCCTCGGTGCCCTTGGTCGCCGCCTCCCGTTCGTCCAGGACGCGCTGGACGCGGGGCACGAGCCGGACGAAGAAGAGGAACACCAGCGCGAACAGCACCGCCGCGACGACGAGTTCCGCGACGACGGGGTTCAGCGGGCCGATGTCCTTGGGGACCAGATGCATACCGGTGCCCTACCCGCTCGCACCCCGGCGGTACCGCGCCCCGGTCCGGGTTCAGTCCCCGTGGTCGTCCACCGTCACCGGTATTCCGCGCCGCACCAGGCGGTCGGCTGTCAGCGGTTCCACCCGCGACCATCTGCCGCCCGCGAGCCCGCAGCCGATGCGGGGCACGTGGACCGAGGCCTCCAGTTCCAGGGCCTGGTCGGCGAGCAGGCCGAGGGCCGTGTCGATGGCCTCGTAGCGGACGGGTGCGCCCTTGCTGCCGGAGCGGGTGCCGTGCCGGCCCACCAGGTTCGCCGCCCGGAGGTACGGGCCGACCCGGACGAACTGGGCGGCGCCGAGCCCGAAGTCGTTGTCCGCCCGGGCGCGGTGCCAGGCGCGGTAGGCGGCCTCCGGCTCCGGCCGGCGGCGGGACGGGGCGAGGACGAAGCCCTTGCCCCGGCCGCCCATGTCTTTGACGACATGGGCGATGATCTTGACGCCCTCGCCCAGCGGCGTGGTGGCGTCCCCCCGGACGTAGGTGATCCCCGGCATGACGCCACCGTACGGCCCCGCACCGACAATCGGCCGTCCGAGGTGTCACGGCACCGGTGGGACGGCGATACTGCTGTGCATGACCACCGACACCGGAGAGAGCGCCGGCGGCGGCTCCGTCGAGAGCGCCGCAGAGATCGTTCTCACCGTGGACGAGCTGGCCGCGCGGGCGGGGGTCACGGTGCGTACGGTCCGTTTCTACGGCACCCGGGGGCTGCTGCCCCCGCCGGTGATCGGGCCCCGCCGGGTCGGTCACTACGGCCGGGACCACCTCGCGCGGCTCGCGCTGATCGAGGAACTGCAGCGGCAGGGCATGACCCTCGCGGCCATCGAACGCTATCTGGGGCAGCTGCCGCCGGACCTCACCCCGCGTGACCTCGCGCTGCAGCGTGCGGTGGTGGCGTCGTGGGCGCCGGACACGGTGGAGACGGTCACGCGGGAGGAGCTGGACCGGCGGGCCGGGCGGGCCCTGGCCGCGGCGGACCTGGAGCGGCTGCTCGCGATGGGTGTGGCCGAGCGGGACGGGGACGGTCTGCGGGTGGACACCGGGCTGCTGCGGCTCGGGGTGGAGCTGCTCGACGTGCCGCTGTCCGAGGAGTCGATCCTGGCCGCGCGGAGTGTGCTGGTCGAGCACGCGCGGGCTGCCGCGTACGCGTTGTCGCGGCTGTTTCGGGAGGCGGTGGCGGAGCGGGATGCGCAGGACGCGCGGTCGTTGTCCGCACGGATGCAGCCGCTGGTGGTGCAGGCGTTGTTGACGACCTTCCAGCGGTCGTTGACGGAGGAGATGCGGGGGTGGGCGGCGGAGTCCTGAGGGACTGCGCCCCTTCCCCCCGGACGTCCGCCCGACGGGGGCTGGTCGCGCGGTTCCCCGCGCCCCTGAAAAGCAGGGGGCCGCGCCTCCTGCTTTTCCCGGCACCGGCCGCCCTTCCAGGGCCGGACGGCTCACCCGTCCGTGAAGCGCTCCCCCTTCTCCGCCTTCTCCAGGAGCAGCTGCGGTGGGGTGAAGCGGGGGCCGTAGCGGGCGGAGAGTTCTCGGGCACGGGTCACGAAACCGGGGAGGCCGCCCTCGTAGCCGTTGATGTACTGCAGGACGCCGCCGGTCCAGCCGGGGAAGCCGATGCCGAGGAGGGAGCCGATGTTGGCGTCGGCGACGGAGGTCAGGACGCCCTCTTCGAGGAGACGGACCGTGTCCAGGGCCTCCGCGAAGAGCATGCGTTCCTGCATGTCCTCGAAGGGGATCCGGTACCCGGGCCGGGTGAAGTGTTCGCGCAGGCCGGGCCAGAGCTTGGCGCGGCGGCCGTCGGGGCCGTAGTCGTAGAAGCCGGCGCCACCGCTGCGGCCGGGCCGGGCGAACTCGTCGACCATGCGGTCGATGACCGCGTCGGCCGGGTGCTCCTCCCAGGTGCCGCCCGCCTCCTCCACGGCCCGCCGTGACTCGGCGCGGATCTTGCGGGGCAGGGTGAGGGTCAGCTCGTCCATGAGGGAGAGGACCTTGGCGGGGTAGCCCGCCTGGGCCGCCGCCTGTTCGACGGAGGCGGGCTCGATGCCCTCCCCCACCATCGCGACGCCTTCGTTGATGAAGTGTCCGATGACCCGGGAGGTGAAGAAGCCGCGCGAGTCGTTGACGACGATCGGGGTCTTCCTGATCTGGCGGACGAGGTCGAAGGCGCGGGCCAGGGCCTCCTCCCCCGTCTGCTCGCCCTTGATGATCTCGACGAGCGGCATCTTGTCGACGGGTGAGAAGAAGTGCAGGCCGATGAAGTCGGACCGGCGGACCACGCCCTCGGCCAGTTCGGTGATGGGGAGGGTGGAGGTGTTGGAGCAGAGCAGGGCGTCCGGCGCCACCACCCCCTCGATCTCCTGGAAGACCTTGTGCTTCAGCTCGGTGTTCTCGAACACGGCCTCGATGACCGCGTCGCAGCCCGCGAGGTCGGCCGGGTCGGCGGTGGGGGTGATGCGGGCGAGGAGGGCGTCCGCCTTGTCCTGCGTGGTGCGCCCCTTGGCGACCGCTCCGGCGCAGAGCTTCTCCGAGTACTCCTTGCCCTTGGCTGCCGCTTCGGGTGTCACGTCCTTGAGGACGACGTCGATGCCCGCGCGGGCGCACGAGTAGGCGATGCCCGCGCCCATCATCCCGGCGCCGAGCACGGCGGCCCTGCGGACCTGGCGGGGCTCGATGCCCTGGGGGCGGTTCGCCCCGGAGTTGACGGCCTGGAGGTCGAAGAAGAAGGCCTGGATCATGTTCTTGGACGTCTGGCCCGCCGCCAGCTCCACGAAGTAGCGCGCCTCGATGACCTGGGCGGTCTCGAAGTCGACCTGGGCACCTTCGACGGCTGCGGCGAGGATGCTGCGCGGGGCCGGGTAGGGCGCGCCGCCCGTCTGCTTGCGCAGGGTGGCGGGGAAGGCGGGGAGGTTCGCCGCGAACTTCGGGTGCGAGGGGGTGCCACCGGGGATGCGGTAGCCGGGCAAGTCCCAGGGCTGCTTCGACTCGGGGTTGGCGTCGATGAAGGCACGGGCCTTGTCCATCAACTCGTCCTGGGTGGTGGCCACTTCGTGGACGAGGCCGTTCTCCTGGGCCCGCCGCGGGGTGTACTGGGTACCCTGCAGCAGCACCTTCAGCAGGGCGTCGGCGATGCCCAGCAGGCGTACGGTGCGCACGACACCGCCGCCGCCCGGCAGCAGGCCGAGGGTGACCTCCGGGCAGCCGATCTTCGAGCCGGGGGCGTCGAGGGCGATGCGGTGGTGGCAGGCGAGGGCGAGTTCGTAGCCGCCACCCAGGGCCGCGCCGTTGATCGCCGCGACGACCGGCTTGCCGAGGGTCTCGATGCGGCGCAGGTTGCGCTTGATCTCCAGACCGCCGTCGAACAGCTGCCGCGCGGTCTCGGGGGTGACCCGGATGAGGTCGCGAAGGTCGCCGCCGGCGAAGAAGGTCTTCTTGGCGGAGGTAATGATGATGCCGCGAATGCTGTCCTTCTCGGCCTCCAGGCGGTCGGTGATCACCGCGAGGGAGTCGCGGAACGCCTGGTTCATGGTGTTCGCGGACTGGTTCGGGTCGTCGATGACGAGGGTGACGAGGCCCGTGCGGTCCTGTTCCCAGCGGATGGTGGTGCTCTGTGTCATGACAGGGTCTCCGTAGAGTCTTTCCGCAGAAGTCTTGGTCGGGTGCTCGCGTCGTGTGACAGGCGGTGATCCGCCGGTCGTCTCAGACGCGTTCCACGATCGTCGCGATGCCCATGCCGCCGCCCACGCAGAGCGTGGCCAGCCCGTACCGCTTGTCCTGCCGCTCCAGCTCGTCGACGAGGGTGCCGAGGATCATCGCGCCGGTCGCGCCGAGCGGGTGGCCGAGCGCGATCGAGCCGCCGTTGACGTTGACCTTGTCGAGCGAGAGGCCCATGTCCCGCACGAAGCGCAGGACGACGGCCGCGAACGCCTCGTTGATCTCGACGAGGTCGATGTCGTCGATGGTCAGCCCGGCCTTGGCGAGGGCCTTGCGGGTCGCGGGGGCGGGGCCGGTGAGCATGATGGTGGGCTCGGAGCCGGAGACGGCGGCGGAGACGATCCGGGCGCGCGGGCGCAGCCCGTACCGCTCGCCGATCTCCGCGCTGCCGATGGCGACGAGCGAGGCTCCGTCCACGATGCCGGAGGAGTTGCCCGCGTGGTGGACGTGGTCGATCTCCTCGACCCAGTGGTACTCCTGCAGCGCCACGGCGTCGAAGCCGCCCAGGTCGCCGATGTCCGCGAAGGACGGCTTCAGCTTGGCGAGGGAGTCGGCGGTCGTGCCGGGCCGCATGTACTCGTCGTGGTCGAGGACCACGAGGCCGGAGCGGTCGGTGACCGGGACGACGGACCTGTCGAAGCGGCCGTCCTTCCACGCGGCGGCCGCCCGCTCCTGGGACAGCGCCGCGTACTCGTCGACGTCGCGCCGGGAGAAGCCCTCGATCGTGGCGATGAGGTCGGCGCCGATGCCCTGCGGCACGAAGTTGACGGCCAGGTTGGTCATCGGGTCGTTGAACCAGGCTCCGCCGTCCGAGGCCATCGGCACCCGGGACATCGACTCGACGCCGCCGGCGAGCACCAGGTCCTCCCAGCCCGAACGGACCTTCGCGGCGGCCAGGTTGACGGCCTCCAGACCCGAGGCGCAGAAGCGGTTCTCCTGTACGCCGGCCACCGTGTCCGGCAGTCCGGCTGCGATCGCGGCGGTGCGGGCGATGTCGGAGCCCTGGTCGCCCACCGGGCCCACGACGCCGAGCACGATGTCGTCGACCGCGGCCGGGTCGAGGCCGGGGAAGCGGCGCCGGACCTCGTGGATCAGGCCGACGACGAGGTCGATGGGCTTGGTGCCGTGCAGGGAGCCGTTGGCCTTGCCGCGGCCGCGCGGGGTGCGGATCGCGTCGTACACGTACGCTTCGGTGCTCACGAGTCTGGCCTTTCCAGTGCGGGAGGGTGCGGCCCGGGGGCCGGTGTCAGGCGGTGTCCTTCGCGGACGCGTCCGGCGGCCGGGCGCCGGTGGCGGAGACGTCCGGTGACGGGCCGGCCTCGGTGGAGACGTTCTGCGACAGGCCCGGTATGTCCCAGTCGCGGGCCACGTCCGCCGTGTCGGCGCCCGGCTGGGCGGGTCCGCGGCGGACCGAGGTGTGCGTGGCGGAGAAGCGGGGCGCGGGGGCGGGCTGGGTGATGCCGCCGACGTCGGTGAAGGTGCCCCGGGCCGCGAGATGCGGGTGGTGCGGGGCCTCGCCCAGAGAGAGGACGGGGGCCACACAGGCGTCGGAGCCCTCGAAGACGGCCGTCCACTCGTCCCTCGTACGGGTCTTGAAGCGGGCCGCGACCGTCGCGCGCAGCTCGTCCCAGGCGGCCGTGTCCTTGCGGGCCGGGGCCCGGTCCGCGATGCCGAGGAGGTCCACGAACTCGGCGTAGAACTGCTGCTCCAGGGCGCCGACGGCCATGTACCGGCCGTCGGCCGTCTCGTAGGTGCCGTAGAAGGGGCACCCGCCGTCGAGGAGGTTGGCGGCGCGGCGGTCCTGCCAGCGGCCGGCGGCGAGCATGCCGTGGAGCATCGCGGAGAGATGCGCGGTGCCGTCGACGATGGCGGCGTCCACGACCTGGCCGGCGCCGGTCGCGCGGGCGTGGTGGAGGGCGGCGAGGACGCCGACGACGAGGTAGAGGGAGCCGCCCGCGTAGTCGCCGAGGAGATTGGCGGGGGCGGGCGGCGGGGCGTCCGGGGTGCCGATCAGGCCGAGGGCGCCGGTCAGGGCGATGTAGGCGATGTCGTGTCCGGCGCGCCGGGCGAGCGGGCCCTGCTGGCCCCAGCCGGTCATCCGGCCGTAGACGAGCGCCGGGTTGCGGGCGTGGCAGACCTCCGGGCCGACGCCGAGGCGCTCGGCGACGCCGGGGCGGTAGCCCTCGATCAGGATGTCGGCGCGGTCGGCCAGGTCGAGCACGAGGTCCGGCCCGGCCGGGGACTTCAGGTCGACGATCACCGACCGCTTGTTGCGGTTGGTCACGTCGTGGAGGGGGTTCACGGCGAGGCCCGGGCCGCCCGGCCGGTCGACGCGGACGACGTCGGCGCCGAGGTCGGCGAGGAGCATGGCGGCGAAGGGCCCCGGGCCGATGCCCGCGAGTTCCACCACGCGCACACCGGCGAGCGGTCCGTGCCCGGGCGTCTTCGCCACTGTCATCGAGCCCCCATGCTCTGTGACACACATGATGTAACACCAGTGATGTTAGGAACGGGGTCTCCACCGCACAAGCCCCGGATGAGCAAACGCTTAGTCGTTGTGCCCGGAGTCCCGGCGGGTGTCAGCCCGCGCGCGCCGGGCTCCCGGCGCCGGGGTCGGAGCGGGCCTCCAACTCGGCCGTCAGCCTCTTCGGGGCGATCACGCGGTAGCTCTCCTCGACCCAGTCGCACAGCAGCTCCGCGGCCGGAGCACCCTTCTCCTCCAGCGGGACGCGCACCCACCCGGCCTTTCCCAGCCCGTACCCCGCGGGCTCGGCGCCGGGGCAGCTCAGGGCATGGGCATGGGTCTCCTCGTCCCTGAGCTTGACGGTGACGCCCAGCGGATAGCTGCCGTCATCCGTTCCGAGGAACACGAACACCTTCTTGTTGACCTTGGCGACGCTCTCGCCCCAGGGGAACTCCTCGACCGCACCGGGCATGCCGAGGGCGAACTCGCGCACCTTCTGCCACTTTTTCAGGACGTTCCTGGGTACGGCCACGGCCACCTCCGGATCCCGCGCGCTCGACTGCTCGCACCTCACGCTAGCCTCAGCCACCGACAACGGCGCGTGGGCGAGTGCTGAGGGGTGCGATGAGCGGGCAGAACAGGGCGGATCGGGCGTACGACGTCGTGCTCTACGGGGCGACGGGGTTCGTCGGGGAACTCACCGCGGAGTATCTCGCCGCGCACGCGCCCGAGGGCCTGCGCTGGGCGATCGCCGGGCGCAACGCGGACAAGCTCGCGGCGCTGCGCGAGCGGCTGCCCGGTGGCGCGGGGATCGGCGTGCTCCGGGCGGACGGGTCGGACCCGCAGGCCGTGCGCGAACTCGCCCGGCAGGCACGGGTGGTGGCCACGACCGTGGGCCCGTACATCACGCACGGCGAGGAACTGGTGGCCGCCTGCGCCGACGAGGGCACCGACTATCTGGACCTGACCGGTGAGCCCGAGTTCGTCGACCTGACCTTCGTCCGGCACGACGCCCGCGCACGGGAGACCGGCGCCCGGATCGTGCACGCGGCCGGTTTCGACTCGATACCGCACGACCTGGGCGCGTACTTCACCGTGCGGCAGCTCCCCGAGGACGTGCCGATCACCGTGGACGGCTTCGTGCGCGCCGAGGGGATGTTCTCGGGCGGCACGTTCCACTCGGCCCTCACCGGGTTCTCCCGCACCCGGCAGACGATGGCCGCCGCCCAGGACCGCAAGCGGCACGAGCCGCGTGTGGTGGGGCGCCGGGCGTACGCGCCGGTGAGCGCGCCCCGGTTCGCCAAGGAGGTCGGGGCGTGGGCGCTGCCGCTGCCGACGATCGACGCTCAGGTGGTGCAGCGCTCGGCGCGCGCCCTGCGGTGCTACGGGCCGGACTTCCGCTACCGCCACTACGCGGCCGTGAAGACCCTGCCCTACGCGGTGGGCGGGGTCGCTTTCGTCGGCGCGGTCGTCGCCGCGGCCCAGGTGCCGCCGGTGCGGCGCTGGCTGGGCGACCGGCTGAAGCCTGGCGAGGGGCCGAGCGCGGAGAAGCGGGCGAGGAGCTGGTTCTCGGTGCGGTTCGTGGGCGAGGGCGGCGGGCGGCGGGTCTTCACGGAGGTCGCGGGCGGCGACCCCGGCTACGGCGAGACGGCGAAGATGTTCGCCGAGTCCGCCCTGTGCCTGGCCCTCGACGACCTGCCGGCCACGGCGGGGCAGGTCACGACGGCCGTCGCGATGGGCGACACCCTGATCGAGCGGCTGCGCGCGGCCGGCATCACGTTCCGGGTGGCGGCGTCCCGGTAGCGGCGCCGTTCCTCCCGGCCTGCCCGGGAGGGACCTACTGGGCCCACCCCGTCAGGGTGTAGATCATCCCGGCGATCCAGGCCAGCCCCGCGATCAGGGCGAGCAGCAGCCCGGCCGTCACGACCCGCTCGACGGACTGGGTGGGGGCGGTGGCGGGCTTCGGTGCTCGGTGCGTCGTCATACGGCAAGCCTGCCGATCATGCGGGTGCGCCGGCATCCGTACACGTACTCAGTTCGTACTCAGGTATCAGGTCCGTACGCGGGGGCACCCCGGTGCCGGGCGGGGTGCCCCCGGTGCGGAGGTCAGCCGGTCGTGTCCCGCAGGGCCCGGCGGCAGAGGGCGTCGGCGCGGCGGGTGGTCTCCGGGAGGCGGTAGGCCGGGGTGAGGGCGAGCGTGTGGGCGCAGGCGTTGTCGAGGCCCACCCGGTGGCCGACGGAGACGAACACCGGCTTGACGCCGTCGCGGGTGCGCAGGGCGCGGCCCACCTCCTCGGTGCCCGCCAGGAGCGGGGCGGCGCTGCCGCGCGGGGTGCCCGGGTCGTCGTGAGTGAAGGTGAAGGGGTTCTTCGCGACGCCGATCGTGGGCAGCCCGGTCAGGACGCCCAGGTGGGCGGCGAGGCCGAAGCGGCGCGGGTGGGCGCGGCCGTAGCCGTCGCACACCACGAGCCCGGGATCACACGGCAGCGCGTCGAGCGCGGCCAGCACGGTCGGAATCTCACGGAAGGCGAGCAGTCCGGGGACGTACGGGAAGGAGACCGGCCCGGTCGCCGTGGCCTGCGCGACCACGGTCAGCGTCGCCGCGTCGAGCACCACGGCCGCCGCCGCGACCACGTCCCGCTCGTCGTCGTAGGCCACGTCGACGCCGGTGACGTACCCGGTGCCGGGCGGCGGTCCGGTCTCGTCGAGGACCACCCGGCCCCGCAACTCGTCCTGCACGGCCAGGGCCTGCTCTGCGGTGGCGGGCCAGCCCGCCGGGATGCGTACGGTCGTCATGGTGCCGACGAGCGTACGCATCCCGGACGGGGCGGGGTGGCGCGGGGCTACTTGTCGCCGAGGGCGCGCTTCAGCTGGCTCTTGTTCATGTCCGAACGGCCTTTGACCCCGCGCTTCTTGGCCTCTTCGTAGAGCTGGTCCCGCGTGGGCCCCCCGGCTCCCTCGTGCGAGCGCCGGCCGCCGCGCTCGCCCGAGGACATGTCCTGCGTGGAGGTGCGGCTCGCGGTCCTGGACTCGCCGGACCGGGCGCGCTCCTTGTTGACCGTCCGCGCGGCGATCTCCTTGGCGCGGGACTCGCTCTCGCCCCGGTCCTCGGCGCTCTCCTTGATGTGCTCGTACTGGCGTTCCCTCTTGGGGCTCGAACCGCGCGGCATGCAGATCACTCCCTCCGTCCTGCGAACACACCACGAGTACCCGGTACCGCCGGACCAACCCCGTGGCGATCAGTTCTCCAGCCGGGCCACGCGTCCCTTCTCCCCCGCCGCCCAGCAGCCCCGGTCGGGTGTGCAGTCGACGGTGTCGTACGAGCCGGTGTCGACCGTGCGCCAGGTGCGGCCGCCGTCGGTGGTGACGTCGGTGCCGGTGGGGCCGACGGCGAGGGCGGTCGTACGGCTGTGCGGGAACCAGGCGACCCCGGAGCGGTAGGCGGGCGGCGGCTGCGCGGCGGGCTTCCAGGTGCGGCCGGTGTCCCCCGTGACGGCCGCGGCCTGCGGCGACGGCTGGTCGGCGCGGTAGTCGCCGCCGACGGCGACGCCGTGCGCCCGGTCACGGAAGGCGAGGGCGAAGACGCCCCGGGCCGGGTCGCCGGCCGGGACGGTGGTGTCGGCAGCCGTCCAGGTCAGCCCGCGGTCGGCGGAGTGCAGCACCCGCGCGCGGTCGGCCCCGCCGGTCGCCATCCAGACGTCCCGCGGGCCGGAGGAGACCAGGCACTGCCCGCTCGCGGCGAAGCCCGCCTCGCCCTCCAGCGCCGGCGGCATGCCCTGGTTCGGCAGGACCGCCCAGGAGCGGCCTCCGTCCTTCGTGGACAGGATCCGGAACTTCCCGTCCACGGGGTCGCTCATGGCAAGTCCGTGACGGGGGTCGAAGAAGGTGAGGCAGTCGTAGAAGGCGCGCGGATCGGTGTTCCGGAAGGACTCGGTCCAGGTCACACCGCCGTCGTCCGTGCGGTACACGCGGGAGGCCTCGCCCTCCCCGATGGCCAGCACGACCGCCCGGCGGGCGTCGAACGCCTCGATGTCCCGGAACTGCAGCTCCTGTGCGCCGGGCGGCGAGACGTCGCGCCAGGTCCTGCCCCCGTCGCGCGTGCGCAGCACCGTCCCGGCGGAGCCCGCCAGCCACGCGGTGTTCCGGCTGACGGCGGCCAGCCCGCGAAAGCGCGCGTCGGTGCCCGTCTGCTTCGGTTCCCAGTGCGGTGGCCGGCCCTCCCCGTGCGCCTGCGCGGGCACCGCCAGGGCCGCGGCGAGTGCCGCCGCGGCCAGGCCCGTCGCCATCGTCCGACTCGTCCGACTCATCCGTCTCGACTGCCCCAAGCCCCTCATGGCGGGCGAAGCTAGTGCACCGGCCGGATGCCGTCCAGATGGCCTCGGCCGGGAACCGCCGGGCGGCGTCCGGTGTCCTCTCCCATACCCCGCCGAACGCGGGACGAGAAATCGATCACGTCGGTGATTGGGCTCGGTGACAGAGGTCACTCGACCCTCATGTGCACGGATCGGCCCGATCCGGCGTCTTCTGCATTGCCCGGCCCCAGCCGTCCGAGCCCGCCCACCCGTCACTCCGGAGCCCGTCCGCCCGTCACAAGGGAGCAAGGCGTTGTCCACCGTCATCGAGCAGCCCGTAGAGGCCCGTCTCGTCGCCGCCGCGCCGCGGATGCCGAGCATTCCCGCCACGCTCCACTACGACCGTCGCGACCCCTTCGCCGTCCGGATGACCTTCCCCGCCCCCGCCACGCTGGAGGGCGTCGAGGTCTGTTGGACCTTCGCCAGGGAACTGCTGGTGACCGGTATGGAGGAGTCCGTCGGCTACGGGGACGTACGCGTCCGGCCGTACGGCTACGAGCGGCTGGTCCTGGAGTTCCACGCCCCCGAGGGCACCGCCGTGGTGCATGTCCACGCCGGGGAGGTACGGCGTTTTCTGGACAGCACCGTCGATCTGGTGCCGCTCGGCCTGGAGCACCACCACGTCGACCTCGACCACGACCTGGCGCAGCTGATGCGCGACGCCTGCTGAGGTCCCCTCCCCGGCACGCGCGCGCCCGGTTCCGGGCCGCGCGTTAATGCGTTGACAGCCTTCCGGCCCTCTCCGTACGTTGGTTCACGGTCCTGTTGCCGTCGATTGGAGAAGGACGTTGCTCGTCTGAGGTCCTGAGACACCGCGTCACACACCCCGCCGTATCCCGGTGCCCGCGTGTGTGCGTTGCGTGCGACCTCGGCGTACGAGCCGTCCTGTCGGCGGCGGGCTTTCTTCCTGCCTCTCGTCGTGTCGCCCTCGCGGTGTTTCGAACGCGTCGCCCCTGGCCGCTTCCCGCACCCGCGAGGTTCCTCATGTCTACTCCCCTTTCTCTCACCTGTACGTCCCTGTCGTTCGCCTGGCCCGACGGCACTCCCGTCCTGGACGATCTTCAGGTCGCGTTCGGTCCCGGCAGGACCGGGCTCGTCGGCGTCAACGGATCAGGGAAATCGACCCTGTTGAAGCTGATCGCCGGGGAACTCGCCCCGACCGACGGCACCGTCCGCGTGGCCGGCGAGGTCGGTTACCTCCCGCAGAACGTCACGCTCGACACCGGCCTGCGGGTCGACGAGGCGCTCGGTATCGCCGCCGCCCGTGCCGCGCTGCACGCCATCGAGTCGGGTGACGTGGCCGAGGAGCACTTCGCGGCGGTCGGCGACGACTGGGACGTGGAGGAGCGCGCCCTGGCGACCCTCGGCCAGCTCGGCCTGGGCCATGTCGACCTGGACCGTACGATCGGCGAGGTCTCGGGCGGCGAGTCGGTGCTGCTGCGCCTGGCCGCGCTGCTGCTGCGCAGGCCCGACGTCCTCCTGCTGGACGAGCCGACCAACAACCTCGACCTGTACGCGCGGCGCCGACTGTACGAGGCCGTCGCGTCCTGGTCCGGAGTGATGGTCGTGGTCAGTCACGACCGTGAACTCCTGGACCTGGTCGACCAGATCGCCGATCTGCACGACGGTGAGGTCACCTGGTACGGCGGCAACTTCTCCGCCTACGAGGCGGCACTCGCCACCGAACAGGAGGCGGCCGAACGGATGGTGCGGGTCGCCGAGTCCGACCTGAAGAAGCAGAAGCGCGAACTGGTCGACGCCCAGGTCAAGTTGGCCCGGCGCAAGCGGTTCGGGCAGAAGATGCAGGACCAGAAGCGGGTACCGAAGATCGTCGCGGGCCTGCGCAAGCGGGCGGCCCAGGAGTCCGCGGGCAAGCACCGCATCCTGCACGAGGAGCGGCTCGCCGGGGCGAAGGAGCGGCTCGACGAGGCGGTGGAGGCCGTACGGGACGAGGACGAGATCCGCGTCGAGCTGCCGTACACGGCCGTGCCTCCGGGGCGCACCGTCCTCACCCTGCTGGACCTGGAACTGCGGTACGGCGCCCGGGTGAAGGGCGGGCTCGATCTGCGCGGTCCGGAGCGGATCGCGCTGATCGGCCGGAACGGCTCCGGCAAGACCACGCTGCTGCGGACGATCGCGGGCGAGCTGGAGCCGGTCAGCGGCGAGACGAGGGCGCACGTCCCGATGCGGTTCCTGCCGCAGCGGCTCGACGTCCTCGACGACACGCTGACGGTCGCCGAGAACGTGGCCCGGTTCGCGCCGGACGCCACCAACAACCGGGTCCGGGCCCGTCTCGCCCGCTTCCTGTTCCGGGGCGCCCGGGCCGACCAGCCGGCGGCCACACTGTCCGGCGGGGAACGCTTCCGGGCCGCCCTCGCCGCCCTGATGCTCGCCGAGCCCGCCCCGCAGCTGCTGCTGCTGGACGAGCCGACGAACAACCTCGACATGGCGAGCGTGCGGCAGCTGACGACCGCGCTGGAGTCGTACGAGGGGGCGCTGATCGTGGCCAGCCACGACCTGCCGTTCCTGGAGTCCATCGGGATCACCCGTTGGCTGCTGATGGAGGAGGGGGAACTGCGGATGACGACGCCGGAGGAGATCGAGACGGCCGGCTGAACCGGGCCGGCCGGCGGGGGCAGCGGCGCCGGGGCCGGCCACCGCCGAGCATCTCAGGAGGGCCACAGCCTGGCTCCGGGGGTTTTGTCCGCCTGGGCCGGGGCTGCATGATGGCGGACCGGCGTCGCTTCACGGGCGCCGGAAAACCGTCGTTCGATTCGGAGTCATCCACGTGCCCAGCAGGAAAGCCCTTGTCCGCCGTCCCGGCCCCCGCCTGGCCGAGGGTCTCGTCACCCACCTCGAACGCACCGAGGTGGACGTCGACCTCGCGGTCGAGCAGTGGGAGGCGTACGGGAAGGCCCTGCGCGACCACGGCTGGGAGACCATCGAGGTGGAACCGGCCGACGACTGCCCGGACTCGGTGTTCGTCGAGGACACCGTGGTGATGTACCGGAACGTGGCCCTGATCGCGCGCCCCGGCGCCGAGTCCCGGCGGAAGGAGACCGAGGGGACCGAGGAGGCCGTGGCCGCGCTCGGCTGCTCGGTGAACTGGGTCTGGGATCCCGGCACGCTGGAGGGCGGTGACGTCCTCAAGGTCGGCGACACCGTGTTCGTCGGCCGTGGCGGGCGTACCAACGCCGCCGGGGTGCAGCAGCTGCGGGCCGCGTTCGAGCCGCTGGGAGCACGGGTCGTCTCCGTGCCCGTGAGCAAGGTGCTGCATCTGAAGTCGGCGGTCACCGCGCTGCCCGACGGCACGGTCGTCGGGCACATCCCGAAGATGGACACGCCCTCGCTGTTCGGGCGCTTCCTGCCGGTGCCCGAGGAGGCCGGGGCGCACGTGGTGCTCCTCGGCGGCGACAAGCTGCTGATGGCGGCGAGCGCGCCGAAGACGGCCGAGCTGTACTCCGACCTCGGGTACGAGCCGGTCGTGGTCGACATCAGCGAGTTCGAGAAGCTGGAGGGCTGTGTGACGTGCCTCTCGGTGCGGCTGAGGGACCTGTACGCCTGAGCGGGTGATCCCCGCACGCGCCCGGCCCCGGGACCTGCGGGTCCTCGGGGCCTTCGGCATGCCCGCCGAAGCCCTGCGGAACCCCGCTGATCAGCGCTCTTTACAGCACCCTTAACCTACGGCATCGTAACCTACGGATTCGTAGCCTACGATGCCGTAGGTTCAGGTCACCCGCCCGTGGCCGGCCGGAAGACAAGCCCCCTGTTCGTCCCCCTGGAGCACCTGTGTCGATCACTTCTCCTCACCTCGGCAGCCCGTCCAGCGAATGGACCGACGCCCGCCTGCTGTATGCGCTGGAGGAAGTCGTCGAGAAGGAACTCAACCGGCATCTCAAGGTCACCAAGGACTGGATGCCGCACGAGTACGTGCCGTGGAGCGACGGCCGCAACTTCCCCGGCTTCTTCGAGGACGGCGAGGCCTGGGAGAAGGGGCAGTCGAAGGTCACCGAGGTCGGCCGGATCGCCCTCGTGGTGAACCTGCTCACCGAGGACAACCTGCCGAGCTACCACCACGAGATCGCCACCCTCTTCGGGCGGGACGGCGCCTGGGGCACGTGGGTGCACCGCTGGACCGCGGAGGAGGGCCGGCACGGCATCGTGATGCGCGACTACCTGCTCGCCTCGCGCGCGGTGGACCCGGACAAGCTCGAAGAGTTCCGCATGTCCCACATGGGTGAGGGCTTCGAGTCGGACAACCGGCACTCGATGCTCCACACGGTCGCGTACGTCGCCTTCCAGGAGCTCGCCACCCGCGTCTCGCACCGCAACACCGGCCACCACTCCGGTGATCCCGTGTGCGACCGCATGCTGGCGCGCATCGCGACCGACGAGAACCTGCACATGATCTTCTACCGGAACCTGCTGAAGGCCGCGTTCGAGTTCGCCCCCGACCTGACCATGCAGGCCGTCCGCGACGTCGTCGTCAACTTCCGCATGCCCGGCCACGGCATGCCCGGCTTCGAGCGGGCCGCCGCGCAGATGGCCATCGGCGAGATCTACAACATGCGCATCCACCACGACGACGTCCTCGCGCCCGTCATCCGCTTCCTGAAGATCATGGAGATCGACGGCCTCGGCCCCGAGGGCATGAAGGCCCAGGAGGAGCTCGGCCTCTACATGGGCGGCCTCGACGCGGAGGCCAGCAAGTTCGACGAGAGGCTCGCCGCCCGCAAGGCGCGGATGGCGACTCGCGCCGGCGCCTGACCGGCATCGACGGGCGTGAGGGGCGGGGCGGCCGGATTCGAACCGGCGTGTTCCGGTTTTGGAGACCGGCGCGCCTGCCTCTGCGCTACGCCCCGCCTTGCGGACCATCCCAGGTCCTGCCGGGCACCTGCCGGCCGTCGTCCTCTCGTCGTCCTGGCCGGTGACGACAGGGCCCGGAGCCGGCTCACCACTCCGCCACCCGGTAGTCCTTGAGGAAGACTCCCGACACCGGGTCGCCCGCCTCGCCGCGCACGATCGGGTCGTAGACACGGGCCGCACCGTCGACGATGTCGAGCGGGGTGCGGAAACCGGCACGCGCCATGCGCTGTTTCTTCGGGGCCGGGTTCTCGTCGGTGATCCAGCCCGTGTCGACGGCGCACATGTGCACGCCCTGGTCGGCGAGTTCGGCCGCGCTGGTGCGGGTGAGCATGTTGAGCGCGGCCTTGGCCATGTTGGTGTGCGGATGCCCGGCCGTCTTGTTGCGCACGGCGAAACGGCCCTCGACGGCGGTCACGTTGACCACGTACCGGCGCGGGCTCGGCGCCCGCAGCAGCAGCGGCAGCAGCCGGTCGCAGAGGAGCGCCGGGGCGAGGGAGTTGACCAGCTGCGTCTCCAGGACTTCCGCGGGGTCGAGTGAACCGAGCCGCGCTGACCAGGAGTTCTCCGGGGAGGGGTCGGGCAGCAGCCCGGCCTCGTCGGCCTCGCGCAGCACGACGGGCAGGTCGGCGGCGCCGTCCCCCAGCATCCGCATCGGCGTGAACCCCGGTGCCTGCCGCGCCCCTTCGGGCAGGACGTCCAGCTCTCCGCCGGACAGCAGCGCGTACGACTCCGGTGGCCGTCGTACCGTCTGGGCGGCGTTGTTCACCAGGATGTCGAGCGGCTCGCCCTCCTGCCGCAACTGCTCGCACAGACCCAGCACCTGGCGCGGGTCGCGCAGGTCGACGGCGACGACGGTCAGTCGGTCGAGCCACTTGTCAGCTCCGGGCTCGGCCCGGAAGCGGCGTGCCGTGTCGTGCGGGAAGCGGCTGGTGACGAGCAGGTCGGCGCCGTCACGCAGCATCATCAGCGCCAGCTGGAAGCCGATCTTCACCCGGCCGCCGGTGAGCAGCACGCGGCGGCCGCTCAGGTCGGTGCTCAGGGAACGCCGCGCGGTGTTGTCGGCGGCGCAGACCGGGCACAGCCGGTGGTAGAAGGAGTCGACCTGTCGATAGGACGCCTTGCAGACATAACAGTGCCGCGACTTCAGGAGCACGCCCCCGCCGCCCGCCCGCCGCTCCAGCGGGGCGTCCTCGCGCCGCTCCGGGGCACCGGTGGCGGTCGCGGCCGTCACGGCGGCGTCCGCGGCGGACCGCGCGGCGTCGAGCGCCTGGCGCCGGCGCTTCCAGCCGTGTCGTACGAAGGAGGCGGCGACCCGCTCGGTCCGCAGCCGCACGGGGTCGTCCACGGGCAGCGCTCTCAGCCGGCCGACCGTACGGTGGAAGGCCGCCAGCTCCTCCTCGGTGATCCCGCCACCCTCGCCCATGCGTGCCCCCGCCCCGCGTGCCCCCGCGCCATGTCAAGCACGGTTCGGACGACCGGATTCGAACCGGTGTTTCCGCCTTGCCGAGGCGGTGCGCCTGCCTCTGCGCTACGTCCGAACCGCGCCCCCGGATCCTATGCGACCGCCCTGGACGGGACCCACCGGATTATCACCAACCGGCCGACGGCGGGGCGCAGTTCACGAGAGGTGCGGTGGGGGCGTGGGGTGCGTGGCGGTCGAAGCGGGCGGGTGCGCGATGTTCTGGGCGGCCGGGTGCGGGGGTACGGCGCGGTCGGGTGCGGGGCGTTCGATGCCGTCGGGTCAGCTGTTCTCGGCGCGCCGCAGCCGTAGTCTCTCCTTCTCGGAGAGTCCGCCCCAGACGCCGAACCGCTCGTCGTGTGCCAGGGCGTAGTCGAGACACGCGGTGCGCATCTCGCACATGCCGCAGATGCGCTTCGCCTCACGCACCGAACTGCCGGGCTCGGGAAAGAAGAAGTCTGCCCCCGTCTGCGCACACAGCGCCCGCTCCTGCCAGGCACTGTCGATCGGGGTGATCGTGTCGTTGTGCATGTCCGGCATCGTGCCGCGCGCCGAAAAACGTTCGATCAACGCGGCATCAACACGACCGCCCGGACCGGTCCCCGGGGCCTCGTGCCCCGGATGTTCCCCGGGGTCGGTGCGGCGACGCACGACGGCGCGCCGGGCGTGGCCCATGAGGAACGAAGACCCCGCCGGGACGCGCTTCGGACAGCGTTCGGCCTGTCGTCACCTCATGAAGACACAAAAGTCTTGAGAGCGCTCTCAGTCATAAGTCTTGACGGCTCAACGTCCCCTGGGAACAGTGGGTGCACCACAGCAGGGGCCCCGTCCGCTGTGCCTCCACTCCCCCACGTGCCAGGAGGCCATCGTGATCTCCCGCCGTATCTTCCTGTCCGGAACCGCTGCCGCCGTCGGCGCGACCGCCCTCGGCGGCGCTCTCGGCGCACCAGCCCAGGCCGCCCCCGCGACCTGCCAACTCGCCCTGCGCAACGCCTCGTTGCCGGGCACGGTCCGGGCGTACGTCACCGGACACGAGCAGTCGACGGGCGCCTGGGTGCTGCTGCGGGCCGACGGAAGCGTCTACCGGCCGTCCTCGCCCGCGGCCCCGCAGACACCGCTGCCGGTCGACTGCGCGATCCCGCTCGGCGCGGCGGGTTCGGCGCCCACCGTCCTGACGCTTCCTCAGATGTTCGGCGCCCGGATCTACTTCGTGCGCGACAGTACCCTGCAGTTCTTCCTCAACCCGGGCCCGGCGCTGGTCGAGCCCGCCTTCGCGACGCCCGCCGACCCGAACTACGGGAAGACCTGGTCGTTCTGCGAGTTCACGTTCAACCCCACGCAGCTGTTCGCCAACATCAGTTACGTCGACCTGGTGACGGCCCTGCCGATCGGGCTGACCCTGGAGGGCGACAGCACGCACACGGTCGCGCCGCTGCCCGACGGGGCGGTGGGCCGGATCGCGGCGGACCTGGTGGCGCAGTCGGCGCGGGACGGCCAGCCGTGGGACCAGCTCGTCATCCGGGGCGGCGACGGCAGGGTGCTGCGGGTCATCTCACCGCAGAACCTGATGGCGCCGTACTTCGGCCAGCCGGACCGGATGCCGTTCCGCGCCTACTGGAACTCCTACATCGACCAGGTGTGGGAGAAGTACCGGAGCACGGACCTGCGGATCGACCTCCAGGGCGGGCGGGGCGTCCTCGCCGGCCGCGTCGTCGGCGACACGCTCACCTTCGCCGGCGGGCACTCCTTCGCCCGGCCGACCTCGAAGGACATCTTCACCTGCAACCACGGCCCGTTCGCCAACAACCCCGGTGATCCCGACACCAAGAAGGCACTGCTCGCCAGGCTCGCCGCCGGTTTCAACCGCTCGATCATGCTCAGCCGTCCCACCCAGCCGAACGGGACGACGACGGCGGACTACTACCGGGGAGCCGTGACGAACCACTGGTCCCGCGTGGTGCACGCCAACTCGCCCATCGGATACGCCTTTCCCTACGACGACGTACGCCCCGACGGCCAGCCGGACGTGTCGGGCGCGGCCCACGACGGCAACCCACGCCGGTTCACGGTGACCGTGGGCGCGTGAGATCCCCCGCTCCCACCGTCACCCCCGCCCCGGCCGGCACCCGTCGGCCGGGGCGGCAGCGGGTCCCGCGACACTCAGAGGGCTCGGTGGATCAGCCAACCGCCGAGAACGAGGAGGGCCGGTGAGCCCACGAACCAGACCGCCATACCGGTCCGTTGCAGCCGGCCGTTCGCGACCTTGAGGCTCACGAGGCCGAGCAGAGGGAGGCCCAGGACGATCACGAGCACACCGACGAGAAGGTCCATGCGCGCAGGCTACTGACGCGAGCGTGCGCGGGGAACCGTGCCCGCGCCCCGGCGTTCCGCGCGGCGACGTGCGACGCCACCCCGAAGGACTGCACGACCTACTACCACGGGTGGGGCCGGTCGGGGAGCCGCGATCCGAGGACCGCCGCGGCCAGGACGCCGTCTGGCGGAAGATCAGCAGCTTCGGCCACTTCTCCTTCGACCGCGTCGTCCGCTGAGCCGGGGCTCCTACGCGGAGGCGCGTCGCACCAGCGTGGTCGGCAGGATCACGCTGGTCGGCGCGTCCGCCGGTTTCCGGCCGCCCCGTTGGCCGTCCGCCCGCCGCTCCAGCCCCCGGAGCAGCAGCCGGGCCATCAACCGGCCCATCTCCTCTATGTCCTGACGGACCGTCGTCAGCGGCGGTTCGGAGTGCTCGGCCACCGGGAGCATGTCGTCGAAGCCGACCACGGCGACGTCCTCGGGCACCCGCCGCCCCCGCTCCCGCAGCACGCGCAGCGCCCCGGCCGCCGACACGTCGTTGGCGGCGAACACCGCGTCCACCTCCGGGCAGCGGTCGAGGAGGGCCCGCATCGCGCGCTCGCCGCCCGCCGGGGTGAAGTCGCCCTCGACGATCAGCCGGGGGTCGGCGTCCACCATGACGTCCCGGAACCCGTCGAGCCGGTCCACCGCGGAGGTCTGGTCGAGCGGCCCGGTGATGTGGGCGATCCGGGTGCGTCCGAGGCCGACGAGATGGCGTACCGCGTCCCGCGCGCCGCCCCGGTTGTCGCTGTCGACGTACACGGTGGGCGTGGCGCCTCGCGCGCCGTCCGCCCAGCCGGGCCGGCCGCCGAACACGGTCGGGACGCCGGCGCCCCGGATCAGCCCCGGCAGCGGGTCGTCCAGGTGGAGCGAGAAGACCAGCGCCCCGTCGACGTGCCCACCGGCGAGATAGCGGCCCACGCGCGCGTAGTCCTCGGGGCCCTCGGTGAGCAGCAGGACGAGCTGGGAGTCGTGCGCGGTCAACTCCTTGCTGATGCCGCGCAGTTGCAGGGCGAAGAAGGGGTCGGCGAAGACCCTGGTCTCCGGTTCGGCGATCACCACGGCCACGGCGTCGTGCCGCCGGGTGACGAGGCTGCGGGCCGCCTGGTTCGGCACGTACCCGAGTTCGTCGACCGCCCTGCGCACCCGCTCGACCAGCGCCTCCCGGACGCCCTCGCCGCCGTTGACCACTCGGGAGACCGTCGCCCTGGACACCCCGGCCCGCGCGGCCACGGCCTCCAACGTGGGGCGCGACACTGTCTCGGTCACTGGGGGACTCTCCTCCGGGGCGGGTGCGTTCAGGATAGCCCCGGAGCGAAGTCGCTGAGAGCGCTCCCCGATCCTCTGATCATCGGCCGGCGCCGCCGAAATCCCGTTGCGCGCAGGGCTCTCGCTCGTCGAGGATGGCGGGATGACCACGAGAAAGGCCCATGAGGGCTGAGCGCCTGTCCCCGTACGCCCGCCTGCCGCGCGCGTACCGCGACCTCCACGTCCGGGGCAGCACGGTCGACGCGTTCGGCGGCGTCCACTGGCTGCTGACCGAGCATCCGAAGCCCCCGACGCCGTACGACGCCGTGGTCGTCACGATCACGGACGACGGCTCCCGCACGACAGCGCTCGGCCCGGTGTCGGCCCGCTTCCCGCGGCTGGACTCCCTCCCGGACGGCGGCTTCGTCGTGGCCGACTCACGCAGTGGCGACGACGAGGAGCAGGTGCAGGTGTTCGACGCGCTGGGCCGCCCCTCGTGGACGTTCCGCGTCGGGGACGGCATCGAGCACCTGCTGACCGACGAGGCCGGTGACCTGTGGATCGGCTACTTCGACGAGGGTGTCTTCGGCGACCCGCTGAGCGCGCCGGGCGCGCGCAGGTGGAGCGTCACGGGCACTCCGCTGTGGGAGTTCCGGCCACCCCCGGGCGTCGACCACATCGCCGACTGCTACGCCCTCAACGTGGGCCGCGCGGTGACCTGGGTGTACCCGTACACGAGCTTTCCGCTGGTGGAGGTCCGGGGTGACGGCCCGCTCCGCGCGCGCACGACGGGGGTGAACGGCGCGCGGGGCGTGGCCGTGCACGAGGAGCGGGTCGCGTTCCTCGGCGGCTACCGGGGCGACCGCGACCTGCTCACCCTGGCGCGCCTGACCGACACCTCCGTCGAGACCACCCGCAGGGCGGTCCTGACCCGCCCGGACGGCGCCCCCGTGCACCGACGGCGCCGAATCCTGAGCCGGGGGCCGCGGCTGTACGTCCTGGAGGAGCCGTACGTCGAGTGGTTCGTGTTCGACATCGGGGTGTCCTAGGGACGCCGGCGCGGCGGCGCCGTGGCCTCCGTCGTGGGCTCAGTGGTGGTGGGAGGAGCCGGCCCCGTCCGTCGTGCCGGCCTCCCCCGGATCGGCGGCCGTGTGCGGCTTGTGCGGCTCGTGTCCCGGGATCGTCCCGTCCGTCTTGCGCACCAGGAACAGACCCGCCATGCCCATGTCGGAGTGGCTCTGGACATGGCAGTGGTACATCCACGCGCCGGCCCCGACGCCCTCGCCCGCGATGATCTGGAAGCCGAAGGAGTCGGCGGGACCGACGATCTTGTTGTCGATGACCTGGCTGGGGTCGTCGGGGCCGGTGAGGGTGCCGGTGCGGTTGTCGGCCCAGCGGTGCCCGTGCATGTGGAAGGTGTGGTAATACTCGCCGTGCGTGATGACGACGAACTCGACGCGGTCACCGACGGTGGCGTCGAAGTCGGGGCCGGTGTGGGCGGGTTTGTTGTTGATGCGCAGGTCGTTGAAGACGACCGTGACGGTCTTGTCGGGCAGGACGTCGCCCTTGCGGCGGACGACGACCGGACCGTAGAGCCCCTTGCGGATGCCGTCCGTGCCGTGCGGGGTGCCGACGGCGTGGTCGTGGTAGTGCCAGTAGCCGGCGCTGCCCGGACGCCAGGTGCCGTCCGGTCGGGTGCCGGGGGCGTGGGTGCGCCAGGTGTAGGTGCGGGTGCCGCCGGGCTCGACCTCGCTCCTGTTCAGCTTGGTGCCGTCGCTGGAGGTCTCGTAGTCGAGGCCGTGGACGTGCAGGCTCGCGGTCACGTCCATCGTGTTCTCGAGCTCGATGTGCAGCGTGTCGCCCTCGTTCAGCTCGATCAGCGGGCCCGGTATGGAGGCCTTGCCCTTCTCGAGGCCGTAGCCCATCTGCCCGTCGGCCAGCTTCTCGGCGTACATCTTGACGTGCTTGACCTCGCCGCCCGCCGGAGCCGTCCTCGCCTTGGGGGCGGCGCTCACGGCCTCAGGGGCGGCGACGGTCTCGATGGCCACGGACAACGATGTCGTGGCGGCCGCGCCGCCCAGCAGCACCCGCCGGTTGAAGCCTCGTCTGTCCATCGCGTCCATGCGGAACTCCCCACGCTCATACGGATCTTGCGGAGACGCGTCTGTGATCAGCCTGTGCGACGGTAGCGGCACGCCAGCGGTTTCTCCACACCCAGGACAAAGTTCGCACCATTCCGGTCATAGGTCTTGGCGAGCCGCGCAAATGAGGGCTAGCTTCCATGGCGCTGTTGCTGTGACCGAGGAGGTGCCCATGTACTTACGAGGGTTGAGCGACACCAGGAGACGGACCTGGGCGGCCACGCTGACCGCTTCGGTCGTCACGGCGGGCCTGCTGTCGGGCCCCGCGGCCCATGCCGGTCAGGCTCCGGAACCGCCGCCGACAACGATGTCGATCACGTCGCCGCCGGGCGGCTCCGGCCCCCGGGTCCTGATCTTCCACGGCTCCGCGGCGGCCGGGGACGAGTCGCCCGTGGTGAACGCCGGGATCGAGGCGATCGAGCGGATCGGCCTGTCGGGGCCGGCCTCCGAACGGTTCGGGGTCGTCGCCACCGGCGACGCGTCCGTCTTCACCGACGCGAGCCGGCTGAGCGGATTCAACGCCGTCGTCTTCCTCACCGGCGGCGGTGACGTCCTCGACCCCGAGCAGGAGGCGGGGCTGGAGAGCTACATGGAGGCGGGCGGCGGTTTCGTCGGCGTCCATGACGCGGCCCGCGCCGAGCCGTACTCGGACTGGTTCACGGGCCTGATCGGCGCCCGCCCGGCCGCGTCCAGCCCCACGACCGTACAGCGGGCGACCGTCGAGGTGGGCGACCGGCGACACCCTGCCACCAAGGACCTGCCGGTGCGGTGGAAGCGGCCCGACAAGTGGCTCAACTGGACGAAGAACCCGTCCGGGACCGTGCACACCGTCGCCCGGGTCCGCGAGTCCACGTACCAGCCGGGAGCCGGCGCCAACGGCTGGGACCACCCGGTGAGCTGGTGCCGTGACTACGACGGCGGCCGTTCCTTCTACACGGGGATGGGCGGAACCGTCTCGGCGTACGACGAGACCGACTTCCGCGGCCATCTGCGCGGCGCCCTGCTGTGGACGTCCCGGCTGGCCCGGGCCGACTGCAAGGCCACCATCGACGCCCACTACAGGGCCGAGCGGCTGACCCGGCCCAATCAGCCGGGGCAGAACGACCAGATCGGCGAGCCGCACGGCCTGGTCACCGCGCCCGACGGACGGGTCCTGTACATCGGCCGGGGCGGCGCCGACTCGACCCGGCCGGTGGTCACCGACTGGAACAACCCCGACATCGGCAAGGGCCAGGGCGAGATCCACGTCTACGACCCGAGGACGAAGAAGGTCACCCTCGCGGGCGCGCTCACCGTCTTCGGCAACAAGGGCGGCGGAGACGAGCTGATCAAGGTCGAGGAGGGCCTGCTGGGCATCGAGCTGGACCCGGGCTTCCAGCAGAACGGCTGGGTGTACCTGCACTACACGCCGCACTCGCGGATCGACCGTGCCACCCGGACGGCCGAGCGCCGCGTCTCCCGCTTCACCCTCGACCTCGCGACCAACAAGCTGGACCTGGGCAGCGAGAAGACCCTGCTCAAGTGGCCGGTGCAGATCCACAGCTGCTGCCACGCGGGCGGCGGGATGACCTGGGACTCCCAAGGCAACCTGTACATCGCCACCGGTGACAACAACTCCAGCGGGTTCAGCGGCGGTTACTCCGGCAACAACCCCGAACCGAACTACAAGGGGCTGTCGTTCGCCGACGCGCGCCGCACCGCCGGCAACACCAACAACCTCAACGGCAAGATCCTGCGCATCCATCCGGAGCCCGACGGCACCTACACCCTGCCCCCGGGCAACCTCTTCACCGGCAGGGAGACCGCCGAGGGCGGCGGCAAGACACGCGGTGAGATCTATGTGATGGGCGTCAGGAACCCCGCCCGGATCTTCGTCGACCGGCAGACGGACGTCCTCTACGCCGGCTGGGTCGGCCCGGACGCGAGCACGCCGTCGACGACCTGGGGCCCCGCCAAGTACGACACCTTCGCCGCGATCACCGAGGCCGGCAACCGGGGCTGGCCGTACTGCATGGGCAACAGGCAGCCCTACCGGGACCGCGGTCTGCCGGACCCGTCGAAGCCGCTGGGCTGGTACGACTGCGACCACCCGAAGAACGAGTCCCCGAACAACGACGGTCTCGTCAACCTGCCCCCGGTGACCGGCAACAACATCTGGTACGCACCGCAGGGAGGCGCCCCCGACTTCCCCCGGGACGCGAACGGCATCCCCTCCTACAAGAACGAGGAGGCGACGTACCTGCTGCCGTGGCTCAAGGGCGGCGGCCAGGCCACGATGAACGGGCCGGTCTACCGGTACTCCGCGTCGGGCGACGACACGGTCCGCTGGCCCGCCTACTGGGACGGCAAGTGGTTCGTCGGCGACTTCTACGACGCCGACCAGCCGCGCCACGCGGTGGTCATGGACCCGAAGAACCAGGGCGACGGCGGACTCCCGGTCCACGCGGAGTCGCTGAAGAGGATCGTGCCGGTCGGGGCCGACGGCATCAGGAACCTCATGGACTGGAAGTTCGGACCGGACGGCGCGCTGTACGTCCTCGACTACGGACGCGGGTTCTTCACGTCGGACGCCAGGTCGGCGCTGTGGCGTGTCACCTACACGGGCGGCGGTCCGACGCCGGCCGCCGACGAGCTGGCGAGGAAGGCGGAGTGATGCGGAGCAGACGTGTGTGGGCGGCCCTGCTGGCGGTCCTGCTGACGGTGGTCGGGCTGACGTCGACGCCCGCGTCCGGCCGTACGGAAGGAGCGCGGGAGCGGGCCGCCGCCCAGGTGCTCACGTGGACGGCCGGTGACGACATCACCAAGTACCTGACGGCCCCGCGGACCGCGGTGGCGGGCCCCACCACCCTCGTGTTCGAGAACAGCAGGGCGACCGGCAACACCCTGGGGATGCCACACACGTTGACGTTCGACGTCTCCGACCCGGAGTACAACAACGACGTGCCGCTCAACATCCTCGCCAACCCCGGCGACGACCAGGGCGGCCGGCACACCGCCGAGGTCACGCTCACCCCCGGCCGCTACCGCTACTACTGCACGATCCCCGGGCACGGCCAGATGCAGGGCATCCTGGTGGTGACGGAGGGAACCGGCGAGGACACGACCGCGCCGGAGACATCGGCCGAGGTCACGGGGACGCGGAACTCCGAGGGCGCGTACGTCGGTTCCGCGTCGGTGACCGTGAAGGCGACCGACCCGGGCGGCTCCGGGGTCGAGCGGATCGAGTACGCGCTCGGCGACACCGGCGCCTGGCTGCCGTACACCACACCCGTGGTGATCGACCGGGTCGGCACGCACACGGTGCGCTACCGGGCGGTCGACAAGGCCGGCAACACGGCGGCCGAGAAGCGCGTCGGGTTCACGGTCGTGGCACCGCCCACGGACGACACCACGGCGCCGGAGACCTCCGCGACGGTGGCCGGCGAGAAGAACCCGCAGGGCGACTACGTGTCCATGGCGACGGTCACCGTCTCCGCGTCGGACACCGGATCGGGCGTCAACACCATCGAGTACGCGCTCGGCGACTCGGGGGCCTGGCTGCCGTACACCGCACCGGTGATGGTGCACGAGACCGGCACGCACAAGGTGCGGTACCGGGCCACGGACAGGGCGGGGAACGTCGCGGCCGAGAAGAACGTCGGCTTCACCGTCGTGGCACCGCCCGCCGAGGACAGGACTCCCCCGGTGACGGGCGCGACCGTCGAGGGCGACCGGAACTCCGCCGGCGCGTACCTCAGGAGTGCGAAGGTCACCGTCAGCGCCACCGACCACGGCGGCTCGGGCGTCGCCGCGGTCGAGTACTCGCTGGACGGCGGCCCCTATCTCGCCTACACCGCGCCCGTGCTGGTCGACCGCGCGGGCACCCACACGGTGGCCTACCGGGCGAGCGACAAGGCGGGCAACACGGCCGCCGCGCGCTCGGTGAGCTTCACCGTCGTCGCGGGCGGCGGGGTTCCCGCCCCCAACTGCGCCGAGTACGACGAGAGGTTGACGGTCTTCGTCGGCACGGTCGACTCGGGGGTGCCGAACCGGGTCACCGACAACCGGTGCCGGATCAACGAGTTGATCGAGGACGAGAAGGAGTGGACGTCCCACGCCCTGTTCCTGAAGCACGTGGACACCGTCCTCGACAGACTGTTCAGGCAAGGCGTCCTCGACCCGCGCGAGCGCACCGCGGTGCGGGAGGCGGCGGCGGAGTCCGGCATCGGAAGGCCCGGCCAGACCGAGGGCTATCGCACCATCCTCGACGGCACGGCCGAGTCGTTCGCCAAGTGGCAGCAGGTGGGCGGAGGTTCGTTCGAACGGAACGCGGACGGCTCGATCACCTCCGGCACCACGAAGGCCGGGCTCGGCATGCTGTGGTTCCCCGAGCGGAAGTACGGCGACTTCTCGCTGCGCCTGCAGTGGCGTGACGACGCTCCCGGCACGGGCAACGCCAACTCCGGTGTGTTCGTCCGCTTCCCCGGGGTCCACGACCACCCGGAGGAGCCTCGGCCGGAGTGGGTGGCCATCAAGTACGGCCACGAGGTCCAGGTCTTCGACCGTCCCGACGGCGACATGTACAAGACCGGGTCGGTCTACGGCTTCGACAGGGTGGGGCTCGCCGGTGCGGGCGTCACCCAGAAGGGCACCTGGAACGACTACGAGATCCGCGTGGTCGACCAGCACTACGCGGTCTACCGCAACGGCGTCCTGATCAACGAGTTCGACAACACCGGTGGCCAGGACTTCAGCCCGCCGCGCGCGGACGACCCGGGCACGGACGGACGCCGGTTCGCCTCCGGCTACCTGGGCCTCCAGGTGCACGGCACGACGGATGTGGTCTCCTACCGGGACATCCGCATCAAGGAACTGTAGACAGCGTCGGCGTCAAGGAACGTGGACAACGTCGGCGTCAAGGAACCGTGGGGGACGTCGGTGGCCCGTATCCGCGCCGGGTGCGGGCCGCCGTCACGTCTTCTTCGCCCGGCTCGGCTGCACCCGCTTCGGCTCCCCCGGCATCTTCGGGTACTCCGGCGGATACGGCAGGTCCCCCAGCCCGTGGTCGTGTTCGTCGCGCGCCGCCAGTTCCAGCAGCGCTTCCAGGGAGAACGCGTGCTCGTCCATGCCGGCGTGGACGTCCCCGACCTCGGCGAATCGCGACGGCATCGTCCCCAGGTCGAAGTCGCGCGGCACGGCGACCCCGACCTCGTCCCAGGTGAGGGGGGCGGAGACGGGCGCGTGCGGGTGGGGCCGTACGGAGTAGGCGGAGGCGATGGTGCGGTCGCGGGCGGTCTGGTTGTAGTCGACGAAGATCTTCGCGCCGCGCTCCTCCTTCCACCAGGCCGTGGTCACCTGTTCGGGCATCCTGCGCTCCAGTTCGCGGGCCACGGCGATGGCGGACCGGCGCACCTGGGTGAAGGTCCAGTCGGGCCTGATCGGCACGAAGACGTGCAGGCCCCGGCCGCCGGAGGTCTTGGGCCAGCCGCGCAGCCCGCCGTACTCGTGCAGCACCTCGCGCAGCTCGTGCGCCGCGCGGACCGCGTCCGCGTAGTCGGTGCCGGGCTGGGGGTCGAGGTCGATCCGGAGTTCGTCGGGGCGGTCGACGTAGGCGCGGCGGACCGGCCACGGGTGGAAGGTGAGCGTGCCGAACTGGGCGGCCCACACGACGGCGGCGAGCTCGGTGGGGCACATCTCGTCGGCGCTGCGGCCGCTGGGGAAGGTGATGTGGGCGGTGGGGATCCAGTCGGGCATGTTCTTGGGGGCCCGCTTCTGGAAGAAGTTCTCGCCCGTCACCCCCTCCGGGTAGCGCTCCAGCGTGGTGGGCCGGTCGCGCAGGGCGCGCAGGATGCCGGGGCCCACGGCGATGTAGTAGCGGGCGAGGTCCAGCTTGGTGAAACCACGTTCCGGGAAGAAGATCTTTCCGGGACTGGACAGCCGTACCGTCCGCCCCGCCGCCTCCAGCTCCACCGCTTCGCCCATGCGAGCCACGGTAGGCGGAGCGGAGGAAGGCCGCATACCCGGCGTATTCCACCGCGCGGCGCCCGCACCGCGGTCGCAGAATCGGACCATGGATCTTCCGGTGATGCCGCCCGTGAAACCGATGCTCGCCAAGTCCGTGGCGAAGATCCCGCCGGCCATGCACTACGAGGCGAAGTGGGACGGGTTCCGGGCGATCGTGTTCCGCGACGGCGCCGAGGTGGAGATCGGCAGCCGTACGGGCAAGACGCTGACCCGGTATTTCCCCGAGCTGGTGGAAGCCCTGCGGGAGCGGTTGCCGGAGCGCTGCGTGCTGGACGGCGAGGTCGTCATCGTCCGGGGCGGGCACCTGGACTTCGACGCCCTGACCGAGCGTATCCACCCCGCCGACTCCCGCGTCCGGATGCTGGCGGAGACGACTCCGGCCTCGTTCGTGGCCTTCGACCTGCTCGCGCTGCACGACGAGTCGCTGCTCGACGTCCCGCTCACCGACCGGCGCGCGCTGCTGGAGCTGGCCCTGTCCGGGGTGACGGCCCCGGTGCACGTCGCTCCGGCGACCACCGATCGTGAGCTGGCCGAGCGGTGGTTCGAGCAGTACGAGGGGGCGGGCCTGGACGGGGTGATCGCCAAGCCGCTCGATCTGCGCTACCGGCAGGACGAACGGGCCATGTTCAAGATCAAGCACGAGCGGACGGCGGACGTGGTGGTCGCCGGCTACCGCTTCCACAAGAGCGGGCCGGTGGTCGGCTCCCTGCTCCTGGGCCTGTACGACGCCGGCGGCTCCCTCCAGCACATCGGCGTCTGCGCGGCCTTCACCATGAAGCGGCGCGTGGAGCTGGTGGAGGAGCTGGAGCCGTGGCGCCTGGAGGACGCCCGGCAGCACCCCTGGGCGGCCTGGTCACAGGAGGCGGCGCACGAGACGGCCCGGCTGCCAGGGGCTCCGAGCCGGTGGTCGGCGAAGAAGGATTTCTCCTGGGTGCCACTGCGGCCCGAGCGGGTCGCCGAGGTCGCGTACGACCACATGGAGAACGGCGTCCGCTTCCGCCACACGGCACGCTTCCGCCGCTGGCGCCCGGACCGCACGGCGGAGAGCTGCACCTACGGGCAGTTGGAGGAGCCGGTCACCTACGACCTGGCGGAGATCCTCGGCCCCGGCACCGGCCCCTGACGGAGGGAGGCCCCGGGCCGGAGGTACGGGCGGGCACGTGCGCCGGTTCGGTCAGGGCTCCATCACGACCTTGACCGCCCCGTCCTCCTTGCGCTGGAACATCTCGTACGCGCGCGGGGCGTCGCTGAGCGGCACCCGGTGGGTGGCGAAGTCGTCGACGCCGAGGGGGTCGCCGTCCGTGAGCAGGGGCAGGATGTCGTCGGTCCAGGTGCGGACGTTCGCCTGACCCATGCGCAGCCGGATCTGCTTGTCGAACATGGTCAGCAGCGGCAGCGGGTCGACCTTGCCGCCGTAGACGCCGGAGAGCGAGATGGTGCCGCCGCGTCGTACGAGGTGGATGGCCGTGTAGAGCGCCGCCAGCCGGTCCACGCTGAAGTGTTCGGCGACGCGCGCGCCGAGCGCGCGCGGCAGATGTCCGGCCGTGTTCTGGACGAGCCGGGCTGCCGCGCTCCCGTGGGCCTCGGTACCGACGGCGTCGATCACCGAGTCGGGACCCCGTCCGGCGGTGCGGTCCTGGACCGCGCCGACCAGGTCCTTCTCGTCCTCGTAGTCCCGCAGGTCGAACGTCTCGACACCCCGCTCACGGGCACGGCGCAGCCGCTCGGACACCAGGTCGATACCGAACACCTGCTCGGCTCCGCGCTCCAGGGCGACCCGGCAGGCCATGTCCCCGATGGGGCCGAGACCGAGCACGGCGACACTGCCGCCGGGCGGGATGTGCGCGTACTCGACGGCCTGCCAGGCGGTGGGGAGGACGTCGGAGAGGTACAGGAAGCGGTCGTCGGGCGGTCCCTGCGGCACCTTGATCGGCCCGAACTGTGCCTGAGGAACGCGCAGGTACTCGGCCTGGGCGCCCGGGACGGCACCGTACAGCCGGGTGTAGCCGAAGAGGGCCGCCCCCATGCCCTCGCCGGTGCACTGGGTGGTCTCGCACTGGGTGGGAAGGCCCGTCAGACACATCCAGCAGGCGCCGCAGGCGATCTGGAACGGCACGACCACCCGGTCCCCGACCGCCAGGTCGGGCACCCCGGCGCCGACCTCCTCGACGATGCCCATGGGTTCGTGCCCGAGGATGTCGCCCGGCGTCATGAACGGGGTCAGTACCTCGTACAGGTGCAGGTCGGAGCCACAGAGCCCGGTGGATGTGATCCGGATGACCGCGTCCGTCGGCTCCTGGATCACCGGATCGGGCACGGTCTCCACGCGTACGTCCCGCTTGCCCTGCCACGTCACTGCCTTCATCGCGCCCACACTCCGTTTCCTGCTTCGGCCGGCGAGTTCCGCACGGGTACCCGACACCTCACCCCCGAACCAGTCAGAAACGAACCGGTATGGCCATCCATCAACCAATAAGCGCACAATCGAAGACATCATGGACGAGACGAGTACGACCGGCAGAAAACCGCGGGCGCGGGCGGGGCGCCGCGCGACGACGGGGGCACTGCTCGCCGCCCTGGCCGCGGCCGCCCTGCTGGCGGGCTGCACCGCGACCGGCCCGGACGGCGACGACGGGCGCGGGCGCGGCGACAGCAGCCGGGACGACCGGTCCGGCGCGTCGCCCGTGGGCTCCGTGCTCGCGGTGAAGATCGACAACGTCTCCGCCGCCCGACCCCAGACCGGCCTCGACGCCGCCGACGTGGTCTACGCCGAGCAGGTCGAGGGCGGCCTCAGCCGGCTGATGGCCGTGTACGCGACGAAGTTCCCCGCGAGCGTCGGCCCGGTGCGCAGCGCCCGGGAGTCCGACCTGGAGCTGCTGCGCCAGTTCCACGAGCCGACCCTGGCCTTCTCGGGCGCGCAGAGCAAGCTCCTGCCGCTGATAGACCGGGCACCCCTGCACGCGGAGACCCCCGAGGACGCCGGCGACGCGTACTTCCGCGGCGACGAGAAGCCGGCCCCGCACAACCTGTATCTGCGCCCCGGGAAGCTGGTCGGCTCACCGCCCGGCGCCGACGCCCTGACCACCGGCTTCCGCTACGGCCCCGCCCCCGAGGGCGGCACACCCGAGGACTCCCGCACCGTCCGCTATCCGGCCGCCCGCTTCACCTTCACCTGGTCCGGGGACAGCCACCGCTGGCAGGTCTCGATGGACGGCACTCCGACGATCACCACCGACGGCGCCCGGGTCGCCCCGGCCACGGTCGTCGTCCAGCACGTGACGATCCGCGCCTCCCGCTTCCACGACTACCTGGGCAACAACACCCCGTACACGGAGACGGTCGGCTCGGGCCGGGCGGAGGTCCTGCGGGACGGCCGGGTCTTCGACGCACGCTGGGAGCGTGAGACCGCGACGGACGGCACGACCTTCACGACGACGGACGGCGCGCCGATGGACTTCGCACGGGGGCAGGTGTGGGTGGTGTACGCGAAGGCGTGAGACTACCGGGCGCCCGAGGGCTCGGCCGGGCTGCGCAGTTCCTCCGCCGCGTCGGCGACCCGGCGGATCAGCTCGAAGAACAGGTCCTGCTCGTCCGCCGACAACGGCGCCAGGAACACCTGGTTCATCCGGGCCGTCCGGACCGTGAGCCTGCGGTGCGTCCGCACGCCGTCCTCCGTGAGCCGGAGCAGGAACCGGCGCCCGTCCTGCGGGTCGCGCACCTTGTCGAGAAGACCCCGGCGCCCGAGCCGGCTGATGACCTCGGACATCGTCGAACGGTCGAGTCCCACCCGCTCCCCCACCGTGCGCTGGTCGAGCCCCGGCTCGGCGACGAGCGTGTTGAGGACGGCGAACTGCGGCGAGGTGATCTCCTCGGAGACCATCGCGTTCCACAGCAGGTAGTGGGCCTGCTGCAGCCGCCGGGCGAGGTGCCCGGGATGGGCGGAGAGGTCCACCGCGGCCATGTTCGCTCCTCGACTCGATGAGTGGGACACCCGTGCACCGCCACCCGCCATCCGTCGCCCCTCAGCCATCAGCCATCAGCCATCAGCCATCAGCCAGAGAGCATCCGTAACGATTCGTACGTGCACTGAATAATCATCCGCCATCGGCCGGAGTGTGTCCAGATGGCCGCACACAAGCGATATGGCCACCCCCTCAGCCCTTGACGAGGGAGCCGACGAGGTGGCAGCGTGAATGAACCTTCCCCCAAATACTCAGTGTGCTGACTAAATTGCCGAGACGACCCAGGCGGACCGGGCTCCTGCTCCCCGGCCCCGGCCTTGACTTTGACCTCGACGAGACCGACAAGACGTCAGGAACCGCCATGACTCTCACCCAAGCGGACATCGACCAGGAGATCGCCGCCGAACACGCCGCCTACGCCAAGCGCGTCGCCGACGGCGGGCCCGTGGAGCACCAGCCGCGCCGGGACTACGCCCCGTACCGGTCCTCGGTGCTGCGGCACCCCAAGCAGCCGCCCATCGGGATCGACGTCACCAAGGACCCGGAGCTGGTGGAGCTGGCCTCCCCCGCCTTCGGGGAACGGGACATCACCGAGATCGACAACGACCTCACCCGCCAGCACGACGGGGAGCCGATCGGTGAGCGCATCACCGTCTCCGGCCGACTCCTCGACCGCGCCGGGCGCCCGCTGCGCGGCCAGCTGGTCGAGATCTGGCAGTCCAACTCGGCCGGCCGCTACGCCCACCAGCGCGAGCAGCACGACGCGCCCCTGGACCCGAACTTCACCGGCGTCGGCCGCACCCTGACCGACGACGACGGGCACTACCACTTCACGACGATCCAGCCGGGCCCCTACCCCTGGCGCCAGCACGTCAACGCCTGGCGGCCGGCCCACATCCACTTCTCACTCTTCGGCTCGGCCTTCACCCAACGGCTCGTGACGCAGATGTACTTCCCCAACGACCCGCTGTTCCCCTACGACCCGATCATCCAGTCGGTGACGGACGACGCGGCCCGGCAGCGGCTGGTCGCGACCTACGACCACAGCCTGTCCGTGCCGGAGTTCTCCATGGGCTACGCCTGGGACATCGTGCTCGACGGCCCTCAGGCCACCTGGATCGAAGAAGGACGCTGACCGCCATGACGAAGATCGACACCAGCCGCCCGGAGACGGTGCTCCCGACCCCGTCCCACACGGTCGGCCCGTTCTACGGCCACGCCCTGCCCTTCCCCGGCGGCGGCGACATCGCCCCCGTCGGCCACCCCGACACGATCACCCTGCACGGCCACATCCTCGACGGCGAGGGCTCCCCGCTGCCGGACGCCTTCCTGGAGCTGTGGGGTCCCGACCCGGACGGCAGCCTCTCCCGGGTCGACGGCTCCATGCGGCGCGACCCCGCGAGCGGCGGCTTCCTCGGGCGCAACGGCGTGGAGTTCACCGGCTGGGGCCGCGTCCAGGCGGACGCGGCCGGCCACTGGACGGCCCGTACGCTGCGGCCCGGCGCCCGCGGGCGGAACGCGCCGTACCTCAGCGTGTGCGTCTTCGCGCGGGGCCTGCTCGTACATCTGTTCACCCGGATCTACCTGCCGGGCGACGAGGCGGCGCTGTCCGCCGACCCGCTGCTCTCCCGGGTGGACGAGGCGCGCCGGAACACGCTGATCGCCGAGGAGCAGGGGAACGGCACCTACCGTTTCGACATCCGCCTTCAGGGCGAAGGCGAGACGGTCTTCCTGGAGTTCCAGTGACTTCTGCTGACGCCGACACCGGTCTGCTCGCCCCCGGGTGGACCGGCTCCCCGGCCGCGTCCGCGACCGGCGACACCGCCTATCTGCGGGCACTGCTCGACGCCGAGGCCGCGCTGACCCGCGCCCAGGCCGCGCTGGGGCTGGTCCCCGCCGCCGCCGGGCCCGCGGTGACCACGGCCGCGGACGCCGCCGCCTTCGACGTACGGTCCCTCGCGGAACGCGCCCGCGGTGGCGGCAACCCGGTGATCCCGCTGGTCGCGGACCTCACCGAGGCGGTGGGCGCCCCCTACGGCCCCTACGTCCACCGGGGGGCGACCAGCCAGGACATCCTGGACACGGCGACGATGCTGGTCGCCGCCCGCACCCTCGACGTGATCCTGGCCGACCTCGGGCAGACGGAGTCCGCGCTGGCCGCCCTCGCGGCCGCGCACCGGGACACCGTGATGCCGGGCCGTACGCTCACCCAGCACGCCGTGCCCACGACCTTCGGGCTGAAGGCGGCGGGCTGGCGCTCCCTGGTCCTGGACGCCCGTGACCGGCTCGCGGTCGTCCGGGCGAGCCTTCCCGCTCAGCTCGGGGGCGCCGCGGGCACCCTGGCGGCCTTCACCGTCTTCCGGGGGACCGGAGCCGGGAACACGGCCGGCACGGGGGTCGCCCCGGCGGACTCCCCGACCCCGGTCGACACGCGGGCCCTCGTCACCGCGTACGCCCGTGAGGTCGGCCTGCGTGAGCCCGAGTTGCCCTGGCACACCCTGCGTACCCCGATCGCGGACCTCGCCGGGGCGCTGGCCTTCACCGCGGGCGCCCTCGGGAAGATCGCGGTGGATGTGCTCACCCTGGCCCGTACGGAGATCGCGGAGGTCGCCGAGGGGAGCGGGGGCGGCTCGTCGGCGATGCCGCACAAGGCGAACCCCGTTCGGTCCACGCTGATCGCGGCGGCGGCCCGGCGGGCGCCCCAGCTGGCGGCGGCCCTGTTCGGCGCGCAGGCGGCCGAGGACGAGCGGCCGGCCGGGGCCTGGCACGCCGAGTGGGAGCCGCTGCGTGATCTGCTGCGCCTGGTCGGAGGTGCGGCGCGGGACGCGGCGGACCTGACGCGGGGGCTGCGGGTGAACGCCGGTGTCATGCGCGCCCACCTGGACCTCACCCACGGATTGATCGTCTCCGAGCGGCTTGCGGCCGAGCTGGCCCCCGTGCTGGGCAGGGCCCGCGCCAAGGAGCTGCTGACCCGGGTGGCCCGGCGGGTCCACGCCGAGGACCGACCGCTGGGTGAACTGCTCGCCGAGGAACCGGAGTTGGGCGAAACCGCTCTCCACCCCGACCTGACGGACCTCATCGATCCCACGCGCTACACCGGCTCCGCCGGACCCCTCACCGACCGTGCTCTGGAGCGACGTTGACGGACAGGATGCTCAACCACCGTGCGGAGGGCCCGACATCCGCTCCCCCGCTGCTGCTCGGCCCCTCCCTCGGCACGTCGGCCGGGCTGTGGGACAAGGTGGCGCCCGAACTGTCCATCACACACCGGGTGATCCGCTGGGACCTGCCGGGGCACGGCGGCTCCCCGGCCGGCCTGATCGCGCCCGGGGCGACGGTCGGTGACCTGGCCGCGCTGGTGCTGGCCCTCGCGGACACGCTGGACGTCGAGCGGTTCGCGTACGCGGGGGTGTCCCTGGGCGGCGCGGTCGGGCTGCACCTGGCGGCGCACCACCCGGAGCGGGTCTCGTCCCTCGCCGTGATCTGCTCCTCGGCCCACTTCAACGGGGCCAGGCCGTGGCAGGAGCGGGCGGAACTGGTGCGCCGGGAGGGTCTCGCCGGGCTCGCGGAGACGGCCGACGCGCGCTGGTTCACGCCCGGTTTCACCGTGCCGGAGCTGGTCGAGGACCACCGCAACGCCGACCCGGAGGCGTACGCCGCCTGCTGCGACGCGCTCGCCGCCTTCGACATCCGCGAGGACCTGCCGGGCATCTCCGCGCCCACGCTCCTCGTCGCCGGCCGGCAGGACCCGGCGACCCCGCCCGCGCATCTGCGGGAGATCGCGGACGCGGTGCCCGGTGCGTCGCTCACGGAGATTCCCGGCGCCTCCCACCTCGCCCCCGCCGAGCGTCCGGAAGCCGTACTGGCCGCTCTGCGCGGGCACTTCGACGGCTACGCGCAACGCGGTATGGAGGTGCGCCGCCAGGTCCTCGGTGACCCGCACGTGGACCGCGCTCAGTCCCGGCAGACGCCTTTCACGGCCCGCTTCCAGGACTTCATCTCCCGCTACGCCTGGGGGGAGATCTGGACCGACCCCACCCTGTCGCACCGCGAACGCAGCATGATCACCCTGACCGCGCTGGTCGCCCACGGCCACTACGACGAGCTGGCCATGCACGTCCGGGCCGCCCGCCGCAACGGCCTCACCCCGGAGGAGATCGGCGCCGTCCTCCTCCAGACCGCCGTCTACTGCGGCGTGCCGGCGGCGAACTCGGCCTTCGCCACGGCCCAGCGGGTGCTGGCGGAGGAGGACGGGGGCTGAGCGGCCGGTCCGGAGCCGGGGCACCGGCCCCGAGCTAGCCGAGCCGGTCGATCGCCTCCCGGGCCTGCCGGGCCAGACCGTCGGCGCCGCAGGACTCGGCCAGGGTCAGGCCCCGGTTGAGTTCGGACACCGAGCGGATGGCGGTGCCGTACTCGACGCGGGCCGCGGCGTGCTCGTAGGCGGCGGGCGAGGCGGCCAGATAGGCGACCGCCTGGGTGTAGAGGGAGACGGCGTTGCGGCCGGTGGCGAGGGCGGCCTCGACGCGGAGTGCCTCGCCGATGGCGGTGTCCGTCCCGAACCGTTCGGCACGGCGGCGGACGCTCGCGGCGAGTTCGGCGGCGCGGCGCGGGTCCTCGGTGGCGAGGGCCCGGGCGAGGGCTCCGCCCCAGGTGGCCGACACGGTGTTGTGGTGTCCCCGGGCGGCCGTGGCCTTCTCGGCGGCCTCCAGCTCGTTGATGCCCTCCTTGGTGCGGCCCACGGCGAGGAGCAGCCGTCCGCGTACCGAGCGGGGCTCGGGCAGCACGAGGGTGGACGGGTACGGCGGGGCGAAGTTGTACTGCTCGGCGACCTGCCAGGCCTCCTCGACATGACCGCGGACGAGGAGGGTGTCGACGAGGTTGCAGGTCGTGGTCCAGTACAGGGGCAGTCCGCGGCCGACGCGCTCGGCCAGCACCAGCGACTTGCGCAGGGAGGCTTCCGCGTCCCTGAGACGGCCCCGCATACGGTGGCCGAGCCCGACGTAGGCGTGGGCGAGGGCCAGGTGGCCGCCGCTCCACCCGTCGGACTCGTAGGTCCGCAGCGCCTCGGTGTACAGGCTCTCCGCGCGGTCGAGCCGGTCGGCGTAGGCGTACGTGCTGGCCAGCATCAGCAGCAGTTCGATGCCCCACTCGGAGTCGGTCCAGCCGAGTCCGGGCGCCAGGCGGCCGTTGACGAGCGCGCGGTCGCAGAGTTCGACCACCTCTTCGGCGTTCTCGCCCCGTGTCATCGCGTCGAAGCCGCGCAGGATGAGCATCGCCCGCTCGGAGTTGTCCCGTCCCGTGCAGGTCGCGGCGAGGGCGGCGAGCTCCTGGGAATGCGTCGGCGGCAGTTCCTCGCCCGCGTGCACGCCCTCCCACATGTACCGCGCGGCCTGGAGCCGCATCCGGGCGGGGCCCGGATCCAGCCGGGCGATCTCCGCGTCGACCGTGCGGACGGCCTCGTCCAGCTGGTCGTTGTGCACCAGCACCTGGGACAGGCGGAAGACCGCGTCCACGCGTTCGGCGTTGTCGAGTCCCGGTTCGGCGAGTGCCGAGCGGAGGTAGGTGACGGTGGTGGCCGGGGAGGTCAACAGGGTGGCGCAACCCAGCTCGTAGAGCACCCGCACCCGGACGTCCGGCAGGGGCGGCTCCTTCAGCGCTCGCTCCAGACAGCGGCGGGCGGCGTCCGGGGCACCCACGGCCAGGTGTTCCTTCGCGGCGGCCCGCAACTGCTCGACCAGATCGGCCTCGCCGTCCGGATGGACTTCGATCAGATGGCGGGAGGCCGCCGCGGCACCACGCCCCGACTCGGTGACGGCCGTCGCGGCGACTCCGTGGAACGCGGTCCGGATGCCGGGCGGGATCGAGTCGTAGACGGCGGTGGCGATCAGCGGATGCACGAACTCCAGGTCTCCGGCGTCCACCTGACGGTTGGCCGGATCGGGCTCGGTGAGGATGCGGGCGGAGGTCAGCAGTTCGGCGCACAGCCTCGCCCTGGCCAGGGACAGACTGGCGAGGCGTGCCACGATCTCCACGGTGATGCCGGTGTGGAGGATGGCCGCCGCCCAGGCGAAGCGGGTGGCCTCGACACCGAGTTCCTCCAGGCGGGCGACGAGGCCGTGGCCCCGCGCCGAGCGGTTCAGGGCGCGTAGTTCGGCGGCCGAGTCCTCGACGGGGTCCAGTCCGCTGTCCTTCACCTTCGCGAGGAGCTCGACGGTGTTGTACGCGTTGCCGCCGGTGACCGCCCAGACCTCGCGGCAGAACGGGTCGTCGGCGTGCCGGCCGACGGTGGCGCGGGTGAGGCCGGCGGTGGCCACGGGGGTCAGTGCGCTGAGGGTGGTGACCGGCCGGGCCTTCGCGGCGATCCCGGCGAGATGTTCGGCGCGCTCGCCGGTGGCCTCGCCTGGGCGGTAGGCCACGACGACGAGGACGCACATCTCGCTCAGGCGGCCGACCAGGGCCGACAGCCACTGCAGGGTCTCCTGGTCGGCCCAGTGGACGTCGTCGATCAGCAGGACGAGCGGCCACGCACGGCGCACGAGCCGGTTCACGGCGGCGACCAGGCCGTCGCACACGCCCTGCGGGTCGGGCTGGCGCGCGCCCGGTTCCGCGAGCCCCAGGGCGGGTCCGGCGATGTCGTACCAGTCGCCCAGGTACTCGCGGGTCTCCTCCTCCATCAGCCCGAGCAGGCCGGGCTGGAGCAACTGGCGTACGACGTTGAAGGGGACGGACGTGACGGTCTCGCCGCCGCGGGCGTACCAGGCGGTGCAGCCACGCTCCTCGGCGATCCTGCGGGCCTCGGTGAGGAGGGCGGTCTTGCCGACACCCGCCTCGCCGTCGAAGACCAGGACGCTCCCGGGCGACGCCTGGTCGACGCGCAGTTCGTCGATCGCCTCCTTGATGGCGGTGATCTCCGCCTCGCGCTCCCACAGGGAGGCCGAGGCTGCCGCGTCGGGCCGTGCCTCCGTCATCCCGCTACCTCCCCAGGCCGCCCGAACGATGCACAGGTCATCGAGCGTAGCCCCCTGAATGCCGAAGTGGAGGCGGGTCCGGGCACCTTTGCCGTGTCGGGTGACATCGGGCGGCCGACGGACGACGAATCCGGCCGCCCACCTGTGCCGTTGAACGTGACGGTCAGTCAACTGCCCGTAGCGTGAGGCTGATTTTCCGGATTCCTCGGTGTAGACGGGTGCTCCCTCCTGTAGGGGACGGGATGACCGTATCCGTGGGGAAGGAGGGCGGCGTGCGGCGGCCGGGGCGTCCGGTCCCGCGGTGAGCCGCGCGCCACGGGGGCGGCCGCGTCCGCCCTCTCCTGCGGGAGCTCCCGACCGACGCGGAAATCAGCCGAAGACGGAGCCATTCGGATGCTGGAAGCACAAAAGGTGCACAGGGGGCGGCAATTATGCGATTGCGGGCGGAAATCGGGCGGCGGGCGGGCGAATAACCGTCCCCTCTCATCCGGTTTTCACTCCGGCCTCATACGGTTGCACCATGACGCAGGTGACACCTCCCGGCTGGTACCCCGACCCCGGCCAGACGAATGACGCACCCGCCACCGAGCGCTGGTGGGACGGCAAGGCGTGGACGGACCAGATCCGGCCCGTGGGCTCGGCCGCGGGGTTCGGGCCTCCGGTCCACCCGCCGGCCGCCGGACCGTACCCGCCGGGTGCCGGCCCCTATCCACCGGTGGCCGGGGGGCACCCGGGGTACCCCGGGCACCCCGGGTATCCCGGGTATCCGGGGCACCCGGCCCCCGCGCCCCGGCGCGGCCTCCGTATCGGGATAGCCATCGGCGTGGCGGCCGCGGTGCTGGTCAGCATCGGGGTGGGCGTGTACGCGCTGGCCGGCAACGACCGCGGGAGCGAGGGCAGTACGACGTCCCAGGGCTCCGGCGGGCAGAACGGCGGGGGCGGCGGCGACGGTGGCCGGGGCGGCGACTCCGGCGGTCAGGGCGGGCCGGGCGGGCCGGGCGGCTCCGACGGCCGGAGCCCCGCGCCGGACGGCTCCGGGCAGCCTCCGCAGATCGAGGACGGGTACGCCACCGACACGACCAGCGGCATCAGCATCCCCGTGCCCGACGGCTGGCTCGGCGCGCCCCTGCGGGCCGGTGCGCAGGTGACGACGGAGGCGTCGTACAAGTGCCCGGCCGACGCCACGAAGACCTGCACGCGCGGCGGCGCCTACTCCTCGCCCGCCGAGCTGTTGAAGCTGAAGGCCACCACGGCCGAGGCTGCCGCCAAGGAGGACATCTCCCAGGCCGCCGAGGACGCCTACGGCTCCGAGGGCTACGGGAAGATCACCTCGCACGAGGAGCTGGCGTCCAAGGCGGTGACCGTGGCCGGCGAGAAGGGCTACTACGTCCGCTGGAAGGTGGTCACGGGCCAGGGCGACGACGGCTATGTCGAGTCGCTGGCCTTCCCCTCCCCGGCCGACTCCAAGCGGCTCGTCGTGGTCCGCTTCGGGATCGACGTGAGCGACAAGGCGCCCAGGCAGTCGGTCATCGACGAGATCACCAAGGGCATCAAGGAGGCGTCGATCGGCGGAGGCGGCAGCGGTCAGGGGGTGTGACCCCCGGGACCCGCACCACCGCCCCACCCGCGCCTCTCCCTGCGGCCCGAAAAGGCCGGCCGGGCGGGATTCCTCTCCGCTCCAGAGGAACCCCGCCCGGCCGGTGGGTACGCGCCGCCCCCGTCCCCACGGTGCGGCGCGATCAGGGCGTCGTCCGGGATCGCTCCACGGACGGCGTCCTGAGTCTCACGCGAGGCCGAGCGTCGGCAGCACGGCCGCCTCCATGAACTTGATGATGTACGTCTCGTCCGCGTCCTGACCCTCCAGGACCGGCCGGGCCCGCAGCACGCCGAAGATCTGCGCCGGGACGAACTCCAGCGCCGGATGGTCCGCGGGGACCTCGCCCCGGGCCACTCCCCGGGCGATCATCGTGCGGAGCGCGTCGATCTCCGGCTCCACCAGCGCGTCCCGCAGGGCGGTCCGCAGCTCCTCGTCCTGCACGGCGGCGTGGCCGAGCGCCTGGAACAGACGCCCCTCCAGCACATGGCCCTGGCCCGCGTGCCGGGCCACCTCGCGCAGGTCGCCGGCGAGGGTGCCGGTGTCGATCCCCGCGAAGCGGACACTGCGGCGCGCGCGCAGGGCGGCCGCCACGAACTGGGGCTTGGTCCTCCACTGACGGTAGAGCGTCGACTTGCTGCACCGCGTGGTCGCGGCGACACCCTCCATGGTCACCGAGTCGTAGCCGCACTCCCGGATCCGTTCGAGCACGGCGTCGAAGAACTCCTGCTCACGCTCGGGGGTGAGTTTGGAGCGGCGCGAGGCGACGGCCGTCTCCGGCCCCTCCGCTGCCTGCGACGTCATGACTCGTGTCTCCCTCGGTCGCGCCCTGCCGAAAGGCCTGCCGGTACGCCACTGTACCGGAACGCCACCGTATCGGTACAGCTACGTATCGATACCAAATCGTTTCGGTACCCACCCGTTTCGGTACCCACTCGTTTCGGTACAGTGGCGTATCGATACACTCGCGTATCGGTACTGCCACGTATCGGTACCCGTGCGTAGCGATCGCCAGTACCGCCAGGGGAACCAGCGCCACCAGCGCCGTCAGTGAAAGGGCCGGGGATGGAATGCCGCACCGAGCCTGCCGAGGAGCGGACCGCCGCGACAGCGCGGCCGCCGCTCGTCCGTGAGTTCCTGCTCGTCGCAGGGCTCTTTCTCGTCTACAAGCTCGGCCGGACGCCGGCCGGCGGGCACACCGCCGAGGCCTACCGCAACGCCCACCTCGTGTGGGACCGGGAACGGGTCCTGCGCCTGCCGGACGAGGGCTCCGTGCAGGCCGTGCTGCTGCACGGCGACACGCTGGTCCACCTGGCGAACGTCTTCTACGCGACCGTCCACTTCCCGGCCACCGTGGCCTTCCTGGTCTGGCTGTACCTGCGGCGCCCCGCGCACTACGTCTGGGCGCGCCGGGTCCTGACCGCCCTCACCGCCGCCGCCCTGCTGCTGCACCTCGCGTTCCCGCTGGCGCCGCCGCGCCTGCTGGACGTCGCCGGTCTGGTGGACACCGGGCAGGCGTACGGGCCGGCGGTGTACTCGGCGGTGCCGGCGACCGACTCCCTGGCGAACCAGTTCGCGGCGATGCCCTCGCTGCACTTCGGCTGGGCCCTGATGATCGCGATCGGCCTGATCGCCGCGACCCGCTCGCGGTGGCGCGTGCTGTGGCTGCTGCACCCGCTGGTGACCCTGTTCGTGATCGTCGGCACCGCCAACCACTACTGGCTGGACGCGATCGTGGCGGGCGCCCTGCTGGCCGCCGCCCTCGCCGTGGTCCCGCCGCCGCACCGGACGGCGGGCGCCGCCGGCCGGCACTCCACGGCCCTCGCCCCGGCCGAGGAGCCCGTCCTGGTGGGAGCCGGCCGATGAACGCCACCCTCGTCGCCGTCGCCCTGTCCCTGGTGTCGGCCGTCGCCTACGCGGCCGCCGCCGTGGCCCAGGAGCGACTCGCCGCCCGCAGCGCCGGCGCGGGCGTCGGACGGATGCTCGCCAGCGGTGCCTGGTGGAGTTCCGTCGCGCTCAACGCGGGCGCCGCGCTGCTGCATGTCGTGGCCCTCAGGTACGGCCCCCTGACCGTCGTACAGCCGCTGGGCGCGCTCACCCTCGTGGCGGCGGTGCCGCTCGGGGCCCGGCTGGCCGGGCGCCGGGTCACCGCGCCGGAATGGCGCGGCACCGCGCTCACGCTGGCCGGACTGGCCGCGATCCTGATCGCCGCGTCCGGGCCCGCTCCCGACGACGTGCTCAACGTCCCGGAGGCCGTCGCCGTGGCCGGCGCGACCGCCGCCCTGATCGGCTTCCTCTCCCGGCCCGGCACCAGGCCCGGCCTGCGGCACGCCGGCGCGTCCGGTGCGGCCTCGGGCGTCGCCTCCGCGCTCACCCAGACCGTCACGGTCGCCGCGACCGACCGCTCGGGCTCCCTCCTCGACGCCGAGGTCGTCGTCGTGGCACTCCTGGTCGCCACGTTCGCCGTGGGCGGCCTGCTGCTCTCCCAGACCGCGTACCGGGGCGGCCTGGGCGCGCCCCTCGCGGTCGTGACCCTGGCGAACCCCCTGGCCGCCGCCCTGATCGGCCTCACCCTCCTCGGCGAGGGCCTGCGGGGCGGGGCCGCGGGGGTGCTGCTCGCGGCGGCGGGGGCCCTGGTCGCGGCGCGGGGCGTGGTGCTGCTGACCCGGGCGGCACCGGCCGCGCGCCGGGAGCCGGAGCCCGCTCCGGCGCACGAGGAGCACCCGGTGGCGGCCGTGCTCGCCCTGCAGCCCCGGCACGCGCCGGCGGAACCGTCGCTGATGCCCCGCCGGCCGAACTCACCGACGCCCGGACACCTCACTCCCCTCTGACGGCCGGAGGAGCAGGCGCCCGCGGGCGTCGTGTCCCAGCCCCGGTGGGCGCCCTACCGCCGACCCAGCGCCGGATCGCTCACTCCCGGCCGCCCGTTCTCCACGTGCCCGGCGAACCTCCGCAGGAAGCCCTCACCGGCGGTGACGGTCAGGTCGTACCAGCGGTGACTCGACCGCAGGTCGAAGACCTCGCGGACGGTCGCCCCGGCCCGCACCCGGACCGTGCGGGACCGGCCGCCGTAGGCGCCGGCGACCTTCAGGGTCACCGTGCCGGCGCCCGTGTTGGTGAAGGTCAGCGCGATGTCGTCGCCGACGGGCCGCGCGGTCACCTCCGGCCGGGCCTTCCCCGTCCCGCCCGGCCCCGCGAAGACCCGCAGGAAGCCGTTCGGGCCGTGCACGGTGAGGTCGTACGCGCCGCCGGACCGCGCGCAGTCCCAGGTGTCCGACACGGCCCCGCCCGCCCCGGTGGTGTACGTCCACGGCCCGTCCGTACGGTTGCCGGAGGTGACGTGGAAGGCCGCGCCCGCCCGGCCGCCGGAGGCGAACGTCAGGGTGAGGGTCCCGGCCGGGGCATCGACCGCGCCGTCCACGCGGGGCGCGTACTTCAGCGGCCGGGCCGGGCGCACCCCGCGCTCCTGCCTCGGCATGCTGGGGTCGTCCGGCACGACGGGCCGGTAGTCGGGGTGCCGCTCGCGGTCCTGCGGCTCGTACGCGTCGGTGTCCGGCAGCGCGGCGGGCCTGCTGTCCCGGCGGGAGAAGTCGAACGCGGCGGTGAGGTCCCCGCAGACCGCCCGCCGCCACGGCGAGATGTTCGGCTCCCCCACCCCGAACCGGCGCTCCATGAACCGCAGGATCGAGGTGTGGTCCAGGGTCTCCGAGCAGACGTACCCGCCCTTGCTCCAGGGCGAGACGACCAGCATCGGCACGCGCGGGCCGAGTCCGTAGGGGCCGGCGACGTGGCCCGCGTCGCCGGGGAACAGGTCAGGGCCCACCTCCACCGTGGACCTGCCGTGGGAGGCGTCGCGCGGCGGCAGCGGCGGCACGAGGTGGTCGAAGAAGCCGTCGTTCTCGTCGTACGTGACGAACAGCGCGGTCCGCGCCCAGACGTCCGGGTCGGAGGTGAGCGCGTCGAGGACCTGGGAGATGTACCAGGCGCCGTAGTTCGAGGGCCAGTTGGAGTGCTCGGAGAACGCCTCGGGCGCGGCGATCCAGGAGATCTGCGGGAGCTTCCCCGCCTTCACGTCGGCTTTCAGCCCGTCGAAGTAGCCGTCGCCGGCCTTGACGTTCGTGCCGGTGCGGGCCTTGTCGTACCAGGGGTCCCCGGGCTTTGCGTTGCGGTACCTGTTGAAGTAGAGCAGGGAGTTGTCGCCGTAGTTGCCCCGGTAGGCGTCCGCGATCCAGCCCCAGGAGCCGGCCGCGTCCAGGCCGTCGCCGATGTCCTGGTAGATCTTCCAGGAGATGCCGGCCGCTTCGAGGCGCTCGGGGTAGGTGGTCCAGTCGTAGCCGAGTTCGTCGTTGCCGAGGACGGGGCCGCCGCCCTTGCCGTCGTTGCCCGTGTACCCGGTCCACATGTAGTAGCGGTTGGGGTCGGTCGAGCCGATGAACGAGCAGTGGTAGGCGTCGCAGACGGTGAAGGTGTCGGCGAGGGCGTAGTGGAACGGGATGTCCTCCCGGGTCAGGTACGCCATGGTCGTGGTGCCCTTGGCCGGGACCCACCGGTCGTACTTGCCGCCGTTGTACGCGGCGTGCCCGTCCGGCCAGCTGTGGGGCAGGCCCTCCAGGAACTGCATGCCGAGGTCGTCGGCGCCCGGGTGGAAGGGCAGGACGTCCTTCGTGCCGTCCGGCTGGTGCCACACGCTCCGGCCGTTGTCCAGCGTCACCGGATGCGGGTCGCCGAAGCCCCGTACGCCTCTCAGGGCGCCGAAGTAGTGGTCGAAGGACCGGTTCTCCTGCATGAGGACGACGATGTGCTCGACGTCCTCGATCGTGCCGGAACGGTGGTGCGCGGGCAGTGCCGCGGCCCGCTGGATGCTGGCCGACAGGGCACTGAACGCCGTCGTGGCGCCCGCCACCTGGAGGAATCGCCGCCGGTTGACTTCAGGCATGGGTGGATGACCTCTTGTCCTGACGTGGTGAGTCGGATGTGACCTGCGCGCAAGGAATGGTCCAAGAGGAACCAACGCCGGGGAAGGGTCCATGGCGCGGGCGTGACCCGCTGAGGGCCGCCGGGCGAACAGCGGCGGGCGGCCGGCCCTCCTGCGGGCAAAGTCCGTGCACGGCAGGGCTTCCGTCTGACGGAAGGGGTATTGCCCGGCCGCGTGCGCGCTCAGGAATGTGGTGCCACGCGGAGTGACGTGGCTCCGCGCTCAGGGTTCTCAGGGACGGGATCGCCATGCCTCACATGACCGCCTTCGCCAGGAATCAGTGGTACGTCGCCGCCTACGCCGAGGAGGTCGGGCGGGAGCTGCTCGGACGGACGATCCTGGGTGAGCCGCTCGTGTTCTACCGGACCGAGGAGGAGGGGACCCCGGTGGCGCTGCACGACCGGTGCGTGCACCGTCGGTACCCGCTCTCGGAGAGCGGGCTGGACGGGGACCGGATCGTGTGCGGCTACCACGGGTTCACCTACGACACGACGGGCGCGTGCGTGTACGTGCCGGGGCAGAAGCGGATCCCGCGGACGGCGCGCGTGGCCTCGTACCCCGTGGTCGAGCAGGACTCGCTGATCTGGGTCTGGATAGGCGACCCGGCGCTCGCCGACCCGCAGACCATCCCGCGCGCCCGGCACCTGGCGGCTCCCGGCTGGACCACCGTGCGCGGCATGGAGCCGATCGACGCGGACTACGGGCTCCTGGTCGACAACCTGCTCGACCTGTCCCACGAGACCTATCTGCACGGCGGTTACATCGGCACCCCCGAGGTCGCCGAGACGCCGATCACGACCGAGGTCGACGAGGGCGCGGGCGTCGTGCGGGTGAGCCGGCACATGGACGACGCGGAGTGCCCGCCGTTCTACGCGAGGTCGACCGGCATCGAGGGGCGGATCACCCGCTGGCAGGACATCGAGTACTTCGCGCCCTGTCTGTACCTGCTGCACAGCCGGATCGCCCCCGTGGGCGTGCTCCCCGAGGCCGACGGCAGCGACCCGAACGGCTTCCACACCGAGATCACGTACGCGATCACCCCGTCCTCGGACGGCAAGGTGTACGACTTCTGGATGGTCTCGCGGGACTGGGCGACCGGGAGCGACGAGGTCACCGAGTTCCTCCGGGGCAACAACCACACGGTCGTCATGCAGGACGTCGTCGCGCTGAACCTGCTGCAGGAGACGCTGGGCACCGAGCGCACCGGCTACCAGGAGCTGAGCATCAACATCGACACCGGCGGTCTGGCCGCCCGCCGCATCCTGGCCCGGCTGGTCGAGCAGGGCGAGAAGCCGGTGGAGAAGGTCCAGTGAGCACACCGCCCACGTCCGGTACCGGGGAGGTCTACCGCATCGACTGGGCGCCGGGCACGGACATCCTGCACGGCACCTGTCACTGCGGGCGCGAGCACACCGCACAGGACCCCATCGAGATGTGGGAGTGGATGCTCGCCCACCCCCAAGGACACGAACCGCAAGGGAACCCCTCATGACCCCGCCCCCGTCGCCGTCGCCTTCGTCGCCCGTGTACGAGGCCGAACTGGTCGTCGACAGCCGGGAGTTCGCGGCCGACGGCGTACTCGCCCTCACATTGCGGCATCCGCTCGGCGACGAACTCCCGGCCTGGGAGCCGGGCGCGCACGTCGACGTGCTGCTGGGGCCGGGGCTGGAGCGGCAGTACTCGCTCTGCGGCGACCCGGCGGACCGCGGGGTCTGGCGGATCGGGGTTCTGCGCGAGCCCGACGGACGCGGCGGATCGGCGTACGTGCACACGGAGCTGGCCCGGGGCGACAAGGTCCGGGTGCGGGGGCCGCGCAACAACTTCGCCCTGGAGCCGGTGCCCCGCTACCGGTTCGTGGCCGGCGGCATCGGCATCACCCCCATCCTGCCGATGCTGGCCGCGGCCGAGGCGGCGGGCGCGCAGTGGACGCTGCTGTACGGCGGGCGCAGCCGTGACTCCATGGCGTTCCAGGAGGAGTTGGGCAGGTACGGGGACCGGGTCACCATCGCCCCGCAGGACGAGACCGGGCTGCTCGACCTCGGGTCCGTGCTGGACGGGTTGCCCGAGGACGCGCTCGTCTACTGCTGCGGGCCGGGCGCGCTGCTCGACGCGGTCGAGGAGCGGTGCCCGGGGAAGGCCCTGCGGGTCGAGCGGTTCCGGCCCAAGGAGCAGGAGACGGGCCCGGACGGCGAGTTCGAGGTCGTGCTGGAGCGGACCGGGAAGACCGTCACGGTGCCCGTCGGGGTCTCCGTCCTCGACACCGTGCGGGCCGCCGGGGTCGAGGTGCTGTACTCCTGCGCGGAGGGCACCTGCGGGACGTGCGAGACGGACGTCCTGGAGGGGACCCCGGACCACCGCGACTCGGTGCTGAGCGACGACGAGCGCGAGGCCGGGGAGACCATGCTCATCTGTGTGTCCCGGTGCCGGGGGTCACGGCTGGTGCTCGACCTGTAGGGCCCTCCTGAAGGATCTGTGCGGCGCGCGCCCGGCCCGTGGCGGTGCCCGTCGCGCACAGGTCGGCCTCGATCCGGGCGACCGTGGCCAGCAGGTGGGGCAGCAGGTCCCGGCGTACCGACTCGGCCGAGGTACGGCCGGCGTGGACGGGGATGTTCACGCCGGCCACCACCTCGCCGTGGCGGTCGCGCACCGGGGCGGCGACGGACCGCAGCCCCTCCTCCAGCTCCTGGTCGACGACGGCGTACCCCTGGCGGCGCACCCGGCGCAGCTCGGCTCTGATCCGGTCCGGCGAGGTGAGGGTGCGCCGGGTGAGGGGCACGAGGTCGGCGCGGGCGAGGCGGACGTCGATCTCCTCGTCCGGCAGGTGCGCGAGGACCACCCGGCCGACGGAGGTGACGTGGGCCGGGAAGCGGGTGCCGACGGTGATCGTGGCCGTCATGATGCGGCGCGCGCCGACCCTCGCCACGTACACGATGTCGTCGCCGTCGAGGACGCACAGCGAAGACGACTCCCCGACCTGCGCGACCAGCCGCTCCAGATGGGGCACGGCGAGGTCGGGGAGGGTGACGCTCGACAGGTACGCGTAGCCGAGTTCGAGCACGCGCGGGGTGAGCCGGAACAGCCGGCCGTCGGTGTGGACGTAGCCGAGGTCGACGAGGGTGAGCAGGAAGCGGCGGGCGGCGGCGCGGGTCAGCTCGCAGGTCCGCGCGACCTCGCTCAGCGTCAGTGCGGGATGCTCGGCGTCGAAGGCACGGACGACCGCGAGGCCGCGCTCGAAGGACCGGACGAAGTGCGATGGGCGGGCTCCGCCGAACCGGTCTCGATCGGGCATCGCCGCCTCCAGGAAGACGCAACGGAAACCGCGTGGAGCAGGGCACCGGACACCGGCACCGGACACCGGGCCGAGCGCCGCACGGCGTCCGCACCGGATCCGCACACAAGCAGCACGAACGAAGCACGGGCGCCGCACGGACGAAGCACCGCACCCGCGTACCGTACGCACGACGGTGCGTGGTGCGCACGCTAGGAGCACACTTCTGCAACTGTCAACGGTCTTGCAGGGTAAGGGCATTGACCCGCAACCGGCGGCGTTCTACCTTCCGGCTGAGCACTTCTGTGCGGTGTGCGCACAGCCTGTCGAGGAGCGTTCCCACCAGGGGGAGTCATGCGTCGTCTGCTCATCGGTCTCGCGGCCGGTACCTTGTTCGTCACCGCGACGGCCTGCGGTTCCACGGGGTCGGACGGCGGGGACGCGGGGTCCGGGGGCACCACCACGCTCAAGCTCGGCGTCATCCCCATCATCGACGTCGCGCCCCTGTACCTGGGCGAGAAGAAGGGCTTCTACAGCAAGCGGGGGCTCGACCTGGAGCCCACCCTCGCGCAGGGCGGGGCGGCGATCGTGCCCGGTGTCGTCTCCGGCCAGTTCGACTTCGGCTTCAGCAACATGACGTCCCTGCTGGTCGCCTCGTCCAAGAACGTGCCGGTCAAGGCCGTGGTGAACGGGGTCGCCTCCACCGGCAAGGCGGGCGCCGACTTCGCGGAGATCATGGTGCGCAAGGACAGCCCGATCAAGACCGCCAGCGACCTGGAGGGCAGGAAGGTCGCGGCCAACACGCTCGGCAACATCTGCGACACCTCGGTCAACGAGTCGGTCCGCAAGGACGGCGGCGACCCGGCCGAGGTCGAGTACGTGGAGATGCCGTTCGACCAGATGCCGGCCGCGCTCGCCAAGGGCCAGGTCGACGCGGCCTGTGTCGTGGAGCCCGCGCTGGCCACCATCAAGTCCCAGGGCGGCACCGTCCTGGCCTCGAACTTCGTCGACGTGTCGCCGTACCTCACCGTGGCCATGTACTTCACCTCGCAGCAGTACGCCGCGAAGAACCCGGAGACGGTGAAGAAGTTCCAGGAGGCCACGGCGGAGTCGCTCGCCTACGCCGACGAACACCCGGACGAGGTCCGCGAGATCATCACCACCTACACGAAGATCCCGCAGAACCTGCTGGAGTCGGTCGTCCTGCCCAACTGGCCGGCCGAGCCCGACCGTGCCTCCATCGAGCGGCTCGCCGAACTCGGCCAGAAGGACGGCCTGTTCGAGAAGGCCCCGGACCTGGACAAACTGCTGCCGTGAGAGGTGCCGACGCGCTCCTCGGCACGGCCGGGCTGACGGGGTTCCTCGCCCTGTGGGAAGCGGTCCCCCGGCTCGGCCTCGTCGAGGACGACTATCTCCCGCCGGTCAGCCGGGTCGCCGGTGCCCTGGCCGGCGAAGTCGCCGACGCGGCCTTCTGGACCGCGCTCGGTGACACCCTGACGGGCTGGGCCCTCGGTCTGCTGATCGCCGCGACGGCCGGGATCGTCACGGGGGTCGTCATCGCCGTCGTGCCGTATCTGCGCGAGGCGACGTCCTCCACGATCGAGTTCCTGCGTCCGATCCCCTCGGTCGCCCTGATCCCCCTCGCCGTCCTCCTGTACGGCAGCGAACTGCGGTCGGTGCTCGTCCTGGTGGTGTACGCGTCCTTCTGGCAGGTCCTGATCCAGACCCTGTACGGCGTCCGGGACGTCGACCCGGTCGCCGAGGAGACCGCCCGCTCCTACGGCCTCGGCCCCTGGGCGCGTATCCGGCACGTGCTGTGGCCCACCGCCCTGCCGTACGTCATGACGGGCCTGCGGCTGGCCGCCGCCGTGGCCCTCGTCCTGGCGGTGACGGCCGAACTCGTCATCGGGGCGCCGGGGCTCGGGCAGCGCATCGCGGTCGCCCAGACCTCACAGGCGGTCCCGGAGCTGTACGCCCTGGTCGTGGTCACCGGACTGCTGGGGATGCTCGTCAACGCGTGCGCCCGCGCGGTGGAGCGGCGGGCCCTGGCCTGGCACCAGTCGGTGCGCGGAGAGGTGGCCGTGTGAGGCGGGTGCTGCTGCGGCTGCTGTTCGCCGTCGCCCTTCCCCTCGTCCTGGTCACCGTGTGGTGGTTCGCGTCCCTGGGCAGCACCGACGTGTTCTGGCCGCCCCTGCGCACGATCCTCACCACCTTCCCGGACGTCTGGACGGCCGAGCGGGTGCGCGCCGACGTGCTGCCGAGCCTGCTGCGCCTGTCCGCGGGGTACGCGGTGGCGGCCGTCGCAGGTGTCGCGCTCGGCACGGTCATCGGCTCCCACCGCCGGGTGCGGTCGGTCTGCGAACCTGTCCTCGCGTTCCTGCGGGCGGTGCCACCGCCGGTCCTCGTGCCGGTCATCATGCTGTTCGCCGGTATCGGCGACACGATGAAGATCGCCGTCATCGCGAGCGGCTGTGTGTGGCCGGTCCTGCTCAACACCGTGGAGGGCGTACGTGCGGTGGACTCCGTGCTGTCCGAGACGGCTCGGTCGTACGGCGTCACGGGCGTGGCCCGGCTGCGGCACGTCGTGCTGCGCTCGGCCAGTCCGCAGATCTTCGCGGGGCTGCGGCAGGCGCTGTCGATCGGCATCATCCTCATGGTCATCAGCGAGATGACCGCGGCCGGGGACGGACTGGGCCACACCATCGTCCAGTTCCAGCGCGGTTTCGCGGTCCCCGACATGTGGACCGGCATCCTCGTCCTCGGTCTGCTCGGGTTCCTGCTGTCCGTCGTCTTCCGCCTGGTGGAGCGGCGTGTGCTGGGCTGGTACCACGGTCTGCGCGCGTCCTCGCGGCGGTCGTGGTGAATCGGGAGAAGGGGCAGCCGGCGATGCGCGCCTTGCTGGAAGTGACGGGTCTGCGGAAGGTCTACGAGGGTTCCGGGCGCCGGGTGGAGGCGGTGCGGGACCTCACGTTCACCGTCGGAGCCGGCGAACTGGTCTGTCTGGTGGGCCCGTCGGGCTGCGGCAAGACGACCCTGCTGAAGTGCGTGGCCGGACTGCTGGACCCGACCGCCGGTGAGGTCCGCCTCGGGGGACGGCCGGTGGACGGGCCGCCGCCGGGCATGGCGGTCGTGTTCCAGGAGTACGGGCGCAGCCTGTTCCCCTGGATGCGGGTCCGCGACAACGTCGAACTGCCCCTGCGGCAGAAGAAGACGGGCAGGGAACGGCGCCGGGAACTGGTCGACGACGCACTGGCCTCGGTCGGTCTGTCCGACGCGGCGGGTGCCTACCCCTGGCAGCTGTCCGGCGGTATGCAGCAGCGGGTCGCCATCGCCCGCGCGCTGGCGTACGAGCCGGAGGTGCTGCTGATGGACGAGCCGTTCGCGGCGGTCGACGCCCAGACCCGGGCCGACCTGGAGGATCTCGTGCGGGGCCTGTGGCGGGAGCGGGGCATCACGATCCTGTTCGTCACCCACGACATCGACGAGGCCGTCTACCTGGGCGAGCGGGTCCTGATCCTCTCCTCCTCCCCCACCGTCGTGCGGGAGCAGCTGGGCATCGACCTTCCCGCCGACCGGGACCAGCTGCACACCCGTGTGGCTCCGCGCTTCGCGGAGCTGCGGACCCATGTGTACGAGCAGATCCAGGCGGCGAAGCGGGATGTCCCGCTGGACCTGGGCAAGGGTTGACCGGGGGTGGCGGTTGTCCTCCGGCGCCGTCGGCGACCTGAACGCCGGCGGCGCCGGAGGGGGTGCGGCTCACCGCTCGGGAGAGGGCACCACGCTCAGATGGCCGGTGGCGGCGGGCCGGGGGCGGCGCGTCCTGCGCAGCGGGTCGGACGGGCGGCCCACCTCCCGCAGGACGAGGGTCATACGGTGGTAGCCCATGTCGAGCAGGGTGTCGGGGCTCTCGCCGACGACCCGGCAGTGGGTGGCTCCCCAGCGTGGATCCGGGTGGATCACCGGGCGTACGGCCCCGTCGTGACGGACGGCCGCGGGTCCCACCGTACGGAGCCAGTGCGGGAGGCCGTGGCGGTAGGCGGCGTCCATGATCGGGTCCTGGGCGATCTCCCGGCGGACGGCCTGCAGTCCCCGGTCCTGGGGGTGCTGCTCCACCGCGGCGGCGAAGTGGGCGAGCATCGGCAGGCACCAGCCGGCCTCGTGGTCGCCGAGGACCGTGGCGGCGTCGGGGTGGAAGAGCACGAAGCGGAGGAAGTTGTCGTCCGGCATGGCCGTCGGGTGCGGCCCCACGCCGCTGAAGAGGGCCCGGAACGCGGCGTTGGCCAGGACGACGTCCCAGCGGTGGTCGAGGACGACGGACGGGAACAGGACGGAATCCAGCAACACGGCGTAGTCCTGGAGGTACGCCTGTGCTTCCTGGGCTTCGAGAGTGTCGGGGACGGACCGCGGTACCCACCGCTGCCCTCCTGCCTGAAACGCCATCGGGAGGTCACCCCTCTTGCCTATGCGGCCTTCACGCGGCGCCTTGATCCTGGTGCCCCGGTCGGAGCGGTGTCAACTATCGTGGCATTCGACGTCGGTTGACGGCTGAATCCCGCCACAGTTGTGGCGAGACCTGGATGTGAGTTCGACAAAACCGCTAGTCTCCCCGCAGTTCACGGTGTACTTGTCGGGACCAGGGTCTCGCGCCAGGCTTGGATCCACGGATTCCGCAGTACCGCGAAATTGGCCGGAGAGAGACGTAGGAGACCTGTCGGTGACGGATGGCTTCGAGGTTCCGGACGCCGCGGCGACGGTTCTGCTGCCGGCCGTCGTGGCCCGTGTCACCGCGCTGGCGGACAAGCTGCGCGTACGGCACGCGGAGGTGTTCGACACCCGGCGGCTCTCGGTCGCCTCGGGCGTGCCGGAGGCGGTGGTGAAGGCCCTGCTGAGCGGGCAGCGCGCCGGCGAGCCGGACGTCCAGGCCCGCTTTCTGCAGCGCCTCGACCTGCTCCGGCGCACCCGCCTGAAGCCGGGCGGCCGCAGGTACACCCAGCAGGAGATCGCCGACGGCGCCGGGATGTCGCGCCAGCAGGCGGGCGCCCTCATCAACGGGGACCGTCGGCCGACGATGGAGCACTGCGACGCCATCCAGCGTTTCTTCCGGGTGCACGCCGGGTTCCTCACCGCCGAGGACCCCGAGGCGCTGGCGAGCGCCCTGATGCGGACCGAACAGGAGCTCCTCCAGCAGCTGGCCGACCGCGAACGCGCGGCGGCCGAGGCCGCGGACGACCCGCTGCAGCGGCTGCTGCAGAACCACGGTGTGCGCTCCATCGCCTGGCGGGCGGCACAGCTGCCCACCGACCAGCACCGCGACAAGGTGGCGGAGTGGCTGGACATGCTGCTGGAGAGCGTCAAGCGGCCCGAGTCCTGACCGGGGGAGAACTGTGGGCATCGGAAAGGAAATGCGCCGTCTGTGCGGCGAGCTGGTCGGCGAACTCACGCTGCCGGCACCGGCGGACCCCGCCGATCTCTACGGCGCCCTGTGCGACGCCATGAGCAGGCGCCGCGGCCGACCCGTCCGGTACCGCACGGCCGTCTTCCCGCCGGGCACGGCCAGCGGGCTGTGGCTGGACATGGCCGAGCAGGATCTGGTCGTCATCGAGGAACGCACCGCGCCCGACCACCAGTTGGTGATCCTCGGCCATGAGCTGTGGCACATGCACGCCGGTCACTGCGGGCGGCATGTGGAGGGCACCGCGGTCGCCGCGCGCTTACTGAGCCAGGACGCCGATCTGCGGACGGCCGTGCCGAAGGTGGCCGCCCGTACCCGTTTCGACCTGGCGGACGAGCAGGACGCCGAGAGCTTCGGACTGCTGCTGGCGAGCAAGTGCCGTGCCTGGCTCGCCGGTTCGGCGCTGCGCCGGCCCGTGCGCCGCGATCACCTGGCCGGCCGCATCGGAGCCTCGCTGGGCTGCCGCGGACCGCAGGGCTGAGCGGCCCGGAACGCAGAGACACCGAGACGCCGAGACGCCGAGACGCCGAGAACATGGACGGGTCCAGCTACTACCTTCCGGCCGCCGCGATGACGATCGCCCTGGCCTCGAAGACGCCCGCACTGCTGCGGAACTGGGGCGACCCCCTGATCAGGTCCGTGTGCGCGCTGATGACGCTGGCCGCCCTGGTCTTCTTCTTCGCCGCGCCGCCGACGATCAGCGAGCTCAACCGCGTCACGGGCGTCACCAACATCTCGGCGCCCGTCGTCTACTTCCTGCTGAGCGCGTTCAGCGGCTCCTGTCTGGTGCTGATCATCAACTGGCGTGGCGGCCCGCCCGAGACGACCCGCCGGCTCTCGCGCCGCTGGATCGCCGGCTACGGCACGGTGTGCGCGGCGATCGTGTTGCTGTTCCTGCTCGGCGAGGCGCCCGTGGAGCGGGTGCGGGACTTCGACACGTACTACGCCACCACGCCGTTCCTGCGCGAGATGATCGTGCTGTATCTGGCCGGGTTCAGCGTCGCGGGTGTCGCGATGAACGTCATGTGCTGGCGCTGGGCGCTGCAGGTACGGGGCTGGCTGCGCGCCGGACTGCTGATCATCGCGTTCGGTTTCCTGCTCAACGTCCCGTTCGCGGCGGTCAAACTCGTCGCCGTGGCCGCCCGCTGGCAGGGCGGCGACCTCGACTATCTGAGCACGTACGTCGCCCCCGTGCTGTCGTCCGTCGGCGCGCAGGTCTGCGCGGTCGGTTTCTGTCTGCCGCTGGCGGGGGAGCGCCTGGGTGACTCCTGGACCATCTGGTCGATGTACCGTCGCCTCGGCCCGCTGTGGCGGGAGCTGCGCCCGGTCTGGGCGCAGGCGAGCCACGAGGTGCGGATCTCCTGGTGGGCGCCCGCCCGGCTCCAGATGACCCAGCGGGAGTCCGACATCCACGACGGCATGCTCAGCCTGTACCCGTACTTCGACGCCCAGGTCCGTGCCAAGGCCTACGACGCCGCCGTCGCGGCCGGTTCCGAGCCCGCCCAGGCGCGGGCCGAGGCCGACGCGGCGATGGTGACGGCGGCGGTGCGGGCCAGGGAGCACGATCCGGAGGGCCTCGTCATCAGCTCCGCCACCTCCGAAGCCGCCGTCCCGCCCACCGAGAACCCCCGTGACCTCGTGCGGATGTCCATCGCCCTGCGTCAGTCACCCGTCGTAGCGGCCGCCCGCGAATGGGCCGCCGCGACCAGGTCAGAGAGCGACTTCCATGAGAGAACCCGTTAGCGGCCCGCGTGACACCGCGGCCACGACCTCCCCGAGTGCCGTCGTCGTCGGCGCCGGCATGGCCGGCCTGCTGGCCGCCGCCGCGCTGCGCGACCACGCCGACGTCACCGTGATCGAACGCGACGCGCTGCCGGCGGGGCCCGGGCCCCGCCGGGGTGTGCCGCAGGCCCGGCACGCCCATCTGCTGTGGTCCGGCGGGGCCCGCGCCATGGAGGAGCTGCTGCCGGGGGTCACGGACGCCTGGCTCGCGGCCGGTGCCCGGCGCATTCCGCTGCCGACCGGTCTGGTCTCCCTGTCTCCCCAGGGCTGGGTGCGCCGCTGGGCCGAGATGGAGTTCATGATCGCGTGCAGCCGGGACCTGCTGGAGTCGGTCGTCCGTGCCCGCCTGCTCGCCGGGCCCCGGGTCACCGTGCTCGACCGTACCGAGATCCTGGGCCTGGAGGGCGACGCCTCCCGGGTGACGGGGCTGCGGGTCCGTTCCGCCGACGGTGAGGCGCGGGTCCTCGCCGCCGATCTGGTGGTGGACGCCGCCGGGCGCGGTTCACGGGGTTCCGCCTGGCTCGACGCCCTCGGGGTCGCGCCGGCGCCGATGGACGAGGTCGACTCCGGACTCGTGTACGCCAGCCGGATCTTCCGGGCGCCGGCGGGCACCGAGGAGTACCCGGTGGTCAACGTGCAGCCGGACGGGTCGCAGCCGGTGCCCGGGCGCAGCGCGACCCTCGTGCCCATCGAGGACGGGCGCTGGCTGGTGACGTTGTCGGGCACCCGGGGCGGGCAGCCGAGCGCCGTCACCGAGGAGTTCGAGACGTTCGCGCGGAACGACGTCAGACACCCGGTGGTCGGCGAGCTGATCGCCCGCGCCGAGCCGCTGACGGACGTCGTGGTCACCCGCAGCACGATCAACCGGCGGCGTTTCTTCGAGAAGGTGTCCGGCTGGCCCGACGGGTTCGTGGCGCTCGGCGACTCGGTCGCCACGTACAACCCGATATACGGCCACGGCATGTCCGTCGCCGCCCAGAGCGCCCTGGCACTGCGCGCGCGGGTCGCCGCGCACGGTCTGACGGCGCCGGGGCTCGCCCGCCGGGTGCAGAAGGCGGTGGCGGTACCTGTGTCCCTGGCCTGGGACCTGGCCACCGGCGCGGACATCCGCTACCCGGAGGCGATCGGCAAGCGGCCGAACGCGATGCGGAGACTCTTCGGCCGCTATGTGGAGCGGCTGATGCGGACCGCGCTCGGCCGGCCCCTGGTCTGCCGGGCCTATCTCGGTGTGGTCACCCTCAGCGAACCGCTCGGCGCCCTCGTCAGGCCGGAGGTGGTCCTGGCGGTGCTGCGGGGCCCGGTCAGATCCCCGCTGACGGGACCTCCCCTGACGGAGCATGAGCGGGAGACGGTGCTGGGGTCGGCACGGCCGTAGCTCGCCGGGCGACTTCAGCGCGCGGGAGAACGGGATTGTCAGTGGTGGACGGCAAGCTGGGAGCGTGCCACCCGTACGCCGGGGCGGGCACGGAGTTTTCGCCGATCCGACCAGGGGAGAGCCGTTCGATGCAGACCGCCGTACTGACCGACCGCGAGCGCGCCGCCGTCCAGGCCTATCTGCGGCTGCTGGGGACCGTACGAGCAGCGTTCGACGAGTCCGGGGAGTCACGCCGACCACCCGTGGTGCCGCCCGCCGTGCTCGCCGAGGCGGAGCAGGCGCTGTCGGCGGCGGGGCTCTCGGGCAACGAGGAGGAGTTCTTCCGGCTGTTGCGGAGCTGGTGCCCGGAGGCCTGAGCGCGGGCGGCGACGGTCCGCCGGGGGTCCGGTGGACACGATCCGCCTTCCGACGCCCCGGCGGTGATGACCTGTCAGGCAGAGGCCGGCGACCCGCTCCGGCCGTGGTCGTCACGGGGGACCGACACCGCCGTCGCCACCAGCCCCCGGCGGACGGTCCAGCGTCCGTCGAAGGCGTCGATCCGCCGGCCGTCCACCACCGGTCCGGGTACGAGGAGTTGGGCACGCAGGGTGCCGGAGCGGCCGCCGGGTTCGGCGCAGACCTCGATGTCGGCCTCCGAGAAGTCCAGCCACCGCCCGGTGAGCGGGAACCACGCCTTGTAGACGGACTCCTTGGCGCTGAACAGGAGCCGGTCCCAGTGGACCGTGGGGTCGCCGGCGCTCAGGCGGTCGAGCCGGGCCTCCTCGGCGGGGAGCGCGATCGCCGCCAGGACGCCCTCGGGCAGGGGGCCGTGGGGTTCGGCGTCGATGCCGAGGGAGGCGAGGTCGCCGTCGCGGACCACTGCGGCGGCCGCGTACCCCTCGCAGTGGGTCATGCTGCCGGTGAGCCCGTCCGGCCAGACGGGGGCGCCCCGTTGGCCGGGCACGAGGGCCCGCGGTGTCACGCCCAGCTTCTCCATGGCCCGCCGGGCGCAGGCGCGGACGACGGTGAACTCGCGGCGCCGCTTGGCCACCGCCCGCGCCACGACCGCCTCCTCCTCGGGGTACAGCTCGATCCCGTCGACGGCCGCGTCCTCGTCATGGGCGTACGCCTCCACGGTCACGACCGCTCCCGGGAGCAGTTCCTCGATCACCTGCTTCGACCTCCATCGGCAGAATGCGACGCAGCCTGCCCGGCGGTCCCGGACGCGGCCGCCACTCGCGGGGGTACCCCACGGACACTTCTTCGAAGCGGACCCCGTCCAGCCAGGTGGTCCGCGGGATGTGCAGATGGCCGTAGACCATGACCTCGACACGGAACCGGCGGTGCCAGTCGGCGGTCAGTCGGGTGCCGCACCACATGGCGAACTCGGGGTAGTGCAGGACGTCCATGGGGTGCCGGTCCAGCGGGTAGTGGTTGACCAGCACCGTCGGCAGGCCGGGCGGCAGTTCGGCGAGTCTGCGTTCGGTCTCCGCGACCCGGGCGCGGCACCAGGCCTCGCGGCTCGGGTACGGGTCGGGGTGCAGCAGGTGCTCGTCGGTGCAGACGATGCCGGTGCCGTGCGCGTACGCCAGGCCCTCTTCCTTCGTGGCGCAGCCCTCGGGCAGGAACGAATAGTCGTACAGGAGGAACAGCGGAGCGATCACCACCGGGCCGCCGGGGCCCTCCCAGAGGGGGTAGGGGTCCTCCGGGGTGAGGACGCCCAGTTCCCGGCAGAGGGCGACCAGGTGCTCGTACCGCTCGACGCCCCGGTACGGGACGGTCTCGGTGGGGTGGGTCCACAGCTCGTGGTTGCCCGGCGCCCAGACGACCTTGGCGAAGCGGCCGGCGAGCGTCTCCAGGGCCCAGCGGATGTCGGCGACGCTCTCGGAGACGTCACCCGCCACCAGGAGCCAGTCGTCGTCGGTCTCGGGACGCATCCGCTCGACCAGGGCGCGATTCTCGGGGTAGCCGATGTGCAGATCGCTGATGGCCAGCAGATTCCCGTGCCGGCCGACCGTCGCGTCCACCCGTGCTCCCTTCCGAACACCGAACATCAACACGAGACCACACGGGCCTGCCGGCGGACAAGACCGACCTGCCGCACCGACCCGCCGTCCCGCCCGGCCCGCGCACCGCCGGAGCCCCGCCCGCCCCGCCGCGCAAGGATTAACACGCGCGTGACGTAAACCTGGGTCCCGGTGGCCGTATGATCCCTCCTACACCACCGCCACGCCCTCTCTTTCGCGTACGGCGGTTCGGCGTACCTCCATCCCCCCTGGCCGGGCACGGCCTGCTCCGCCGTGCCCGCGAACCCCGGAAAGGCGGCCTGCATGGTCTCTCGCGTACGCGTCTGGCTCAACCGCACGTACGCGGAGAACGTCTTCTTCATGGATCAGCTGCGGCATAATCCGCACGCTCGTCCGGTGGACATCCATGCCACGCACGGTGACGCCGACTCCCCCGTACTCGCCGCCGCGGACACCGCCGACCTGGAGCCCGAGGGCCTCTCCCCCGCCGCGTACGTCGAGTACGCCCTCGACCAGTGCGCCAAGCGCGGCATCGACGTGTTCGTGCCCCGGCTGCACCAGGCCGCCCTGGCCGCGCACCGCGAGGAGTTCGCGGCCGTCGGCACGGCCCTGCTGGCGCCGACGGCCGAGGCCATCGACCTCTTCGAGGACAAGGTGACCGCGTACGAGGCGGTCCAGGCGCACGGGGTTCCGGTGCCGCCGTGGTTCCGGGTCACGAATGCCGACGAACTCGTCGCCGCCGTCGACGAGTTGGAGGAGGCCGGACACCGGGCCTGCTTCAAGCCGGCGGCCGGCGCCGGCGGGGTCGGCTTCCGTGTCGTCTCGCGCGCCCCCTTCTCGCTCTCCCACCTCAGCGGATTCCCGAGCCCGCACGTCCAGCTCGATCTGGTCGTGGAGGCGCTGCGGGCGGCCGGGGAACCCGTGGACTGGCTGGTGATGCCGCGTCTGGAGCAGCCGGAGGTGTCCGTGGACTGCCTCACCGGTCCCGACGGGCGGGTCCGGATGGCCGTGGGCCGTACGAAGAACGGGCGGCGTCGTGGCTTCAGCCAGAACCCCGCGTGGATCGAGCCCGCGCGGCGGATCGCGGAGGGGTTCGGGCTGCACCACCTCACGAACATCCAGTTCCGGATGTTCGGCGACGAGCCGGTGCTGATGGACGTCAACACGCGCCCGGCGGGTGGCCTGCACCAGCTCGCGCTGTGCGGGATCAACGCGCCGTGGGCCGCTGTGCGGTTGGCGCTCGGCGAGGAGACCGGGGACGTGGTGCCGACGCGGCTGGGGCAGGACTACACGGTCGTGTCGGGGACGCGGCCGGTGCGGCCCGTCGTGCTGCCGCACCAGGTCGAGACGCCGGTCGCCGTCGTGGTTCCCGAGCCGGAGTCCGTGGAGGCGCGGACGCTCGCGGTGGGAACACCTGTCGCCTGCAAGCCGTCCGCGGACCGGCCGCTGGCGGTCTGAGGGCCGGAGGGCCCGCCTCTGCGGGCCTGAGAAGCACGGGGCGCAGCCCCCGCTTTTCAGGGGCGCGGCGAACTGCGCGAGAAACCCCACCGGCCCCGCACCCGAGAACGCGCCCCCGCCCGCCCCCACCAGCAGACCATGCCGCGGCGGACGACGTGTCCGCCGCGGCCCGGCTCAGCGCTTGCCGGGAAGGACGGTCACCGCTCCCCCACCGCCAGCCGCAGGGTCTGCACCTCGAACGGCCGCAGGGTCACCGGGACGCCGTTCCCCTCCGTGGCGGCCTCGGACAGGGGACGCTCCAGCAGGTCGGTGATCCGGGCCCCGGCGAGCGGGAAGCCGGTGCGCAGGACGCCCCGGGCCCGGCCGCCGCTCGACTCGTAGATGCGGACCACGACGTCCCCGGAAGCGTCGTCGGCGAGCTTGACCGCCTCGACGGTCACCCCGGCGCCGTCGACGGAGACGACCGGCTCGGGGGCACCCGCCGCGTCGGCGACGCGCAGCGGCAGGTTGAGGGCGTAGCCCTCGGCGACCGCGTCCTCGATGGTCGCGCCGGGGAGCAGGGAGTAGACGAGGCGGTGCCTGCCCTGGTCGGCCTCGGGGTCCGGGATGCGCGGGGCGCGCACCAGGCTGAGGCGGACCGTGGTGGTCGTACCGCCGTCCTCGCGGACCGTGCGGGTGACGTCGTGGCCGTAGGTGGAGTCGTTGATCACCGCCACGCCGTAGCCGGGCTCACCGACGTGCACCCAGCGGTGTCCGGAGACCTCGAAGCGGGCGGCCTCCCAGGTGGTGTTGGTGTGGGTGGGGCGCTGGATGTGGCCGAACTGGATCTCGGCGGAGGAGTGGGCCGCACGGACGTCGATCGGGAAGCCGGCCTTGAGGAACTTCTCGGCCTCGTGCCAGTCGATGTCCGTCTCGAAGTCGATCCGGCGGCTGCCGGCGCGCAGGGTGATCGTCTGGCTGATGCGGGAGCCCTTGCCGAACGAGTGCTCCACGCGGACCGCGCCGATCAGCGGGTCCTCCTCGACCACGGTGACGGACGCGGGGTCCAGCAGATCCGTGAAACGGTTCCGGTAGTGCTTGTCGACGTCCCAGGCGTCCCAGTAGTTCGGGAGGTCGGTGTGCAGACGGAGCAGGTTGCCCTTGTCGCCGAGGACCTCGCGGTCGGCGACCAGGTCGCGGACCGAGGCGAGGGTCCCGTCCTCGGCGATCTCGACCCGGACCAGGCCGTTGTCGAGGACCCGGCCGGAGACGGTGACGGGGTGCGGGGCTTCGGCGGCGGCCAGGGGCGCGCTGCCGCTCGCGGGGACGGTCACGTACACCGGCGCGCCCTCGGGCGTGCGGACCACCTCGGCGCGGTCGCGAGGGCTGGTGTTGAAGACGCGTGTGTCGCCCGCGCCGAGCGCCGCGACCGCCTCGGCCGTCAGCACCTCCAGTTCCTTCGCCACCCGCGCGTACTCGGCCTCCGCCTCCCGGTGGACCCAGGCGATCGAGGAACCCGGCAGGATGTCGTGGAACTGGTGCAGCAGGACCGTCTTCCAGAGGCGGTCGAGCTTCTCGTACGGGTAGGCGTAGCCGGGCACGTGCAGCGCGGCCGTCGTCGCCCACAGCTCCGCCTCGCGCAGCTTGTGCTCGCTGTGGCGGTTGCCCTGCTTGGTGCGGGCCTGGGAGGTGTAGGTGGCGCGGTGGAGTTCGAGGTACAGCTCCCCGTTCCAGACGGGGGCGTCCTCGTACTCGGCACGCGCCTTGGCGAAGAACTCGTCGGGGTGTTCGACGACGACCTTCGGTGAGCCCTCCAAGTCGGCCAGGCGGCGAGCGCGTTCCATGATCTCGCGGGTGGGGCCGCCGCCGCCGTCGCCCCAGCCGAAGGGGGCCAGCGAGCGCGTACCGGCGCCCTTCTCCTGGTAGTTGCGGACCGCGCGGTCCATCTCCTCGCCGCTGAAGCGGGCGTTGTAGGTGTCGACCGGCGGGAAGTGGGTGAAGATGCGGGTGCCGTCGATGCCCTCCCACCAGAAGGTGTGGTGGGGGAAGCGGTTGGTCTGGTTCCAGGAGATCTTCTGGGTGAGGAACCAGTCGTTGCCGGCGAGCTTGGCGAGCTGGGGGTAGGAGGCGTTGTAGCCGAAGGAGTCCGGCAGCCAGACGCCCTTGGTCTCGATGCCGAAGTGCTCGATGAAGAACCGCTTGCCGTGGACGAGCTGGCGGGCGATGGCCTCGCCGCCGGGCAGGTTGCCGTCGGACTCGACCCACATGCCGCCGACCGGCACCCACTGGCCCTTGTCGACGGCCTTCTTGATCCGCTCCCACACCTGCGGGTAGTTGTCGCGCACCCACTCGTACTGGACGGCCTGGGAGCAGGCGAAGATGAAGTCCTCGTACTCGTCCGCCAGCGCGGTGACGTTGGAGAAGGTGCGGGACGTCTTGCGCTTGGTCTCGCGGATGGGCCACAGCCAGGCGGAGTCGATGTGGGCGTGGCCGACGCCGGAGATGGTGTGGGCGCTCGCGTGGGCGGGCTTGGCGAGGGCCGGGGCGAGGATCTCGCGGACGGCGGTCGCGCTGCCGGCGATGTCGTCGAGGTCGACGGCGTCCATGGCCCGGTCCAGGGTGTGCAGGATCTCGTGGCGGCGGGGCTCGTGCTCGGCGAGGTGGACCATCAACCCGCGCAGTACCTGGAGGTCCAGGTCGAGGTGGAAGACCTCCTCGTCGAGGACGGCGATGTCGGCGCGCCGGAAGGTGTAGAGCGGCTTGTCGCCGGCGGTGAGGATGTCGCCGAGGTGCGTGGTCCTCGAGAAGTTGTCCGCGAGGATGTCGGGGTTGGAGGCGGCCTCGACCAGGTAGTCGATCGTCTCGCCGCCGCGTACGGGGTTGCCGATCGGTACGTACTGGTTGAGCGGGTTGACCGCCTTCAGCGGGGTGCCGTCGGCGAGGTGGACCAGGGCCTCGGCCTGGTTGCCGGGCCAGTCGCCGACGAAGCCGAGGTCGACGACCGCCTCGACGCGGCGGCCCGCCCACTCGGCGGGGACCTGTCCGCGCATCCGGAACCAGGTCGTGCCCCACGGCGGGCCCCAGGGGGTGTCCATGGCGAACGGGGCGTAGGAGGCGGCCGCGGCCTCCTCGAAGGGGACGGGCTCGCCCGGGGCCTGCCAGGCCTCGACCTCGAAGGGCACGGAGGCCGCGTAGATCGCGGGCTTGATGCGCTGGGTGTGGACGCGCTCGACGCGTTCCTCGATCCGGTTGCGTTCGTCATGCATGTGAGGTCTCCAGGCGGCGGGCGGAGCAGTGAGCGGGAAGCGGGAGAAGCAGGTCGGAGTCGGGGACGGTAAGCGCTTTCCGGGCGGGAGCCTACTTCAGGTAGTTCAGGCCAGGGTGCACCGCCGTGTAGCCGTCGACCAGGCGGCGGGCGACGTTCACCGAGTCGACGAGCGGGTGCAGGGCGAACGCCTTCACCGCCGTCGTACGGGAACGCGACTCGGCGGCGGCCAGCACCTCGCGCTCGACGGCCTTGACCGCGCAGACCAGGCCGGTGGCGTGGCCGGGCAGGGGGGACACCGCGACCGGGTGCGCGCCGTTGGCGTCGACCAGGCAGGGCACCTCGATGACCGCCTCGGTGTCCAGGGCCGTCAGTGTGCCCTTGTTGCGGACGTTGAGGATGAGGGTGGTGCGCTCGTCGCGGGCGATGGCCCGCATCAGGGCGAGGGCGACCTTCTCGTACCCGCCGGAGAGGTCGTCGGCGTCGCGCTCGCCGGCGCCGGCCGTCTCCCGGTTCTCCGACATGTACGTGGCCTCACGCTCGGCGCGGGTGCGCTCCCAGGCCTTCAGCGCGTGGGCGTCGGGGCGGCGCATCTCGTCGTAGAAGTGGGCCTGCTGGTCCTTGAGGAAGGCGCCGCGGGTCTTCTCGACCGCCTGGTAGGCGCGAACGGCCTCGCGGTTGAAGTAGTAGTAGTGCAGGTACTCGTTGGGGATGGCGCCGAGGGACTGGAGCCAGTCGACGCCGAAGAGTTTGCCCTCCTCGAAGGAGCCGAGCAGGTCGCGGTCGGCGAGCAGGCGCGGGAGTTCGTCGCGGCCGGCGATGTGCAGGCCACGGACCCAGCCGAGGTGGTTGAGGCCGACGTAGTCGATCCACGCCTCGGCCGGGTTCGCCGCCCCGAGGACGCGGGCGATACGGCGGCCGAGGCCCACGGGTGAGTCGCAGATGCCGATCACGCGGTCGCCGAGGTGGCGGGACATCGCCTCGGTGACCAGGCCCGCCGGGTTGGTGAAGTTGATGACCCAGGCGTCGGGGGCGAGCCGGGCCACCCGCCGGGCGATGTCCACGGCGACCGGGACCGTGCGCAGTCCGTAGGCGATGCCGCCGGCGCCGACGGTCTCCTGGCCGAGGACGCCCTCGGCGAGGGCCACCGCCTCGTCGTGCGCGCGTCCCTCCAGGCCGCCGACGCGGATCGCGGAGAAGACGAAGTCGGCGCCGCGCAGGGCCTCGTCGAGGTCGGTGGTGGCACGCACCTCGGGGGCGTCGGGGACGCCGGCGGCCTGCTCGGCGAGGACGCGGGTGACGGCGGAGAGCCGCTCGGCGTCCAGGTCGTGCAGGACGACACGGGTGACCCGGCCTTCGGCGCGGTCCCCGAGGAGCGCCCCGTACACGAGGGGCACCCGGAATCCTCCGCCGCCCAGAATCGTCAGCTTCACGCAACTACCACCTTTGCCGATCATGATGGGGTCCCTCCCGCTCCGGCGGAGCCGGGAGCGGGAGGGTGCGGGCCGTCCCGACGCCGTGCGCGCGGCCCGCGCACGCGGTCCGACCCGACACGTGTCAGCCGTCGCGGCCCGGGGGCCGCGGCGACGGTCATACGGTGACCACGTCGACCCCCGCGTCCTCGAACGACGACCGTGTGCCCGGATCGAGCGACCCGTTGGTCACGAGCACGTCGAGTTCCCCGGGGCCGCAGACCCGCGCCATCCCCGTGCCGGGGAACTTCGCGGAGTCGGCGAGCAGGACGACCTTGTCACCGGCCCTGATCATCGCGCGTTTGACCGGGACCTCGACCACGGTCGTGTCCATCACCTGGCCGCCGGGGCGCACTCCGCTCGTGCCGAGGAACAGCCAGTCGGCGTGCAGCTGGCGGAGGTTGTCCTCGGTGAGGAAGCCGACGAGGGAGCGGTACTCGCGGCGGACCATGCCGCCGAGCAGGACCAGTTCGATGCCCTCGTCGTCGGCCAGCTCCTCGTAGACCACCAGGTTGCTGGTGATGACGGTGAGGCGGCGGCCGTGCAGCTGCCGGGCCAGGCGGTAGGCGGTGGTCCCGATGTCGAGGAGCACGGACTGGCCGTCGCGGACCATCGAGGCGGCCTTCGCCGCTATCGCGTCCTTCTCGGCCACCCGCACCTCGGCGACCTCGGCGAAGGGCTGGTCTCCCTCGTCCACGACCGCGCCGCCGTGCACGCGGGTGAGCAGCCCCTCCTCCTCCAGCCTGACGAGGTCACGGCGGATGGTGGCGGGGCTCACACCGAGTTGTTCGGACAAGTCGGTGACGGCCGCCGGGCCCCCTGACCGCAGGGCCCGCAGGATGAGTTGGTGTCTACGCTCTGCCAGCACGCGCTGAACAGTACTCGTCATTCGCAATCATTTCTATGCTCACTTCTGCTCGACTCTTGCCAAACCTCTCGGAGGCGCGCACGATCTGTGCACCGAAATTGAAGACTTTTGAAGAGTGATCTTCGAACGTCTCGACGAGAGGGTGCACGCGTGGACGACGACCGGCCCGATGTGCTGCTGACCGGGCTGCTCTTCTACGACCTCGTGCTCACGGGGCTGGGCAAGCCGCCCACCCCCGGTGAGGAGATCTGGACCGACGGCATGGGCTGCGGTCCGGGCGGCATCGCCAACCTGGCGGTGGCGGCGGCCCGTTTCGGCCTGCGGACCTCCCTGGCCACCGTGTTCGGCGACGACTACTACGGCGCGTACTGCCGTGACGTCCTCGCCGGCCAGGAGAACGTCGACCTCTCCCTCTCCCGCACCGCCGACGGCTGGCACACCCCGGTCACCGTCTCCCTCGCGCACGGTCACGACCGCGCCCTGGTCACCCACGGCCAGGAACCCCCGTACTCGCAGGACGTGTTGATGGGCGACCCGCCCGAGTCGCGCACGGCGCTGGTCCACATCGAGGCCGAGCCGCGCGCTTGGCTCGCCAAGGCCGCCGCCAACGGCACGCACATCTACGCGGACGTCGGCTGGGACCCCACCCAGCGGTGGTCGCGCGACCTGCTCGACCAACTCGCCCTGTGCCACGCCTTCCTCCCCAACGAGACCGAGGCGATGGCGTACACCCGCACCGACAGCGCGGTGGCCGCGCTCGGCACGCTGAGCGAACTGGTGCCGGTGGCCGTGGTCACCCGCGGCGGCGAGGGCGCGGTCGCGGTGGACCAGACGACCGGGGAGTACGCGGAGGTCCCGGCCCTGGACGTCGACGTGCTCGACGCGACGGGCGCCGGTGACGTCTTCGGCGCGAGCTTCGTCGCCGCCTCCCTCGACGGCTGGCCCCTGGCGGAACGGCTGCGGTTCGCGGTCCTGTCCGCCGGGCTGTCGGTCGGCCACCACGGCGGAGGTCTGGCGGCCCCCGGCTGGTACGGCGTCGACCGCTGGTGGCGCTCGCTGACCGACCCCGGCCTGCGGAGGGCCTACGGGTTCCTGCCGGACCGCATTCCCGCCCACGTCGGCCCGCCGGTGCGCCACGCCCCGGTCACCCCGCCCGCGTGAGACCCACCCACCCCCGCACCACAGCCCCGCAGTACCACGAACAGGAACAAACAGGAGTGACTCGTGGACCTTTCCCGTAGAGGCTTCCTCCAGGCTGCCGTGTTCACCGCGGCGGCCTCCGGCCTGACCGTCGCATGCGGCGGCTCGGAATCCGGCGGCACCAAGAACGGCAAGAGCCTCACCATGTGGTACTGGGGCGGAGCCCTCAGCGACAAGGTGGTCGCCGAGGCCAAGGCGCACTTCAAGAGCCGGATCAAGCTGACCAGTTCCTCCATCGGCGGCGACTTCAAGCAGAAGCTCACCACCACCCTCGCGGCCGGCGGCTCCTCCGTGCCGGACATCACCGGCATCAAGGGCGAGGACATCGCCTCCTTCCTGCCCAACGCCGACCGCTTCCTCGACCTGAACGACCTGGGCTTCAAGAAGATCTCCTCGCAGTACCTGGAGTGGAAGACCAAGCTCGCCCAGACCGAGGACGGCAAGCAGATCGGGTTCCCGATCGACATCGGCCCCACCGCGCTCTTCTACCGCGCCGACCAGTTCGAGAAGGCGGGGCTGCCCAGCGACCCGGCGAAGGTCGCCGCCGAGGCCAAGACCTGGGACGACTACTTCGCGCTCGGCACGGAGCTGAAGAAGGCGCTGCCCGGCACCTTCCTCATCAACAACATGGGCTCGGTGTTCAGCATCGCGGTCGGCCAGGGCACCGAACGGTTCATCGACAAGGACAACCACTTCATCGGCGACCAGGACCACATCCGCGCCGCGTGGGACCACGCGATACGCGCCTACACGCTCGGCCTCGACGCCAAGATCAACGACCAGAGCTGGAACGCGGCCGTCGGCAAGACCCTGACCACCGAGGTCGGCGCGGCCTGGCACGCGCTGGACATCGAGTCGGCGGCGCCGAACACCAAGGGCAAGTGGCGGGTCACCGCGACCCCGGGCGGCCCGGCCAACCAGGGCGGCTCCTACCTGACCCTGCCCAAGCAGTGCCGCAACCCCGAAGAGGCCTTCAAGATCATCAGCTGGATCCTCGGCCCGGACAACAACGCCAAGAGCTTCACCGACGCCGCCATCTTCCCCGCCTCCCCGGCCACGTACACGATGCCGGCCATGACGGGCCCGGACGCCTTCTTCGGCGGACAGAAGATCATCGAGGTCTTCGGCCCGGCCGCCGAGGCCATCCCCGTGAGCTACGAGGCACCCGCCGACTCGGCCGTCATGGCTCCCTTCATGGCCGAGCTGACCGGCATCGAGGCCAAGGGCAAGAAGCCCGACGACGCCTGGAAGGACGCGGTCTCCCAGGCCAAGCAGATCGCCAGGCGACAGGGGGTGAGGTGAGGTGACGTCCCCTCCGGTCACCGGCCCCGCCACGGTGCACGAGCACCGTGGCGGGGCGGGCCCGGCCCGCTTCCGCCCGCGGCGCACCCCGCCCGCGGGCGCCCTGCGGCCCACCCGCCGCGGGGTGCTGTCGTACTGGCGGCAGTACCTGGCGATCTCGCCCTTCTACCTGATCTTCCTCGGCTTCTCCTTCGTCCCCGTCCTCTACTCGCTCTACCTGTCCTTCCAGCGCTACGACGGCCTCGGCACCAAGCAGTTCGTGGGCGTGCAGCAGTTCGAGTACCTCTGGAGCGACCCGGTCTTCTGGCTGTCGATCCGCAACACGCTGGCGATCTGGGTGCTGTCCACCGTGCCCACCCTCTTCGGCGCCCTGGTGCTGGCGACGCTGCTGCACTCGGTGCGCCGCTTCAAGGGCTTCTACCGCATCGCCCTGTACGTGCCGAACGTGACGTCGATCGTCGCCGTGGCGATCTTCTTCGGCGCGGTCTTCAGCAACGACTTCGGTCTGGTCAACGCGATCCTGGGCACCGTCGGCATCTCGCCCGTGCCGTGGCTGAGCAATCCGTGGCTGATCAAGGTGGTCATCGCGCTGCTGATGACCTGGATGTGGACCGGCTACAACATGATCATCTATCTGGCCGGTCTGCAGGCCATCCCGCAGTCGGTCTACGAGGCCGCAAGGATGGACGGCGCCGGGCCCATCCGCACGTTCTTCCGGATCACCGTCCCGATCATGCGGCCGATCATCCTGTTCACCGTCGTCATCTCGACCATCAACGGCCTGCAGAGCTTCAGCGAACCCCAGGTCCTCTTCGCCAGCAACGCCGCCAACCAGAACCTCGGCGGACCGGGCCAGGCGGGCCTGACCACGCTGCTGTACTTCTACCAGTCGGCCTTCCTGGACAACGACTACGGCTACGGCGCGGCCATCGTGTGGGCCTTCTTCGTACTGATCATCGTGCTCGTCGTCGTCAACTGGCGGATCGTGCAACGAGGAAGGACGTCATGACCACAGCCGCCACGCCACGGCCGGTCCCGGCCGCGAAACGGTCCCGCCGCCCCCGGGGCCTGTCCGCGCACGTCTTCCTCGTCGTCGCCGTGCTGGTCTCGGTCTTCCCGTTCGTGTGGACGATCGTGATGGCGACCAACACCACCAAGGACATCTACAAGAGCCCGCCGAAGCTGACCTTCGGCTCGCATCTGCTGGAGAACATCCGGGGTGTGCTCGACACGGTCGACTTCTTCGGGTCGATGCTCAACACGGTCCTCGTCGCGACCGTCACCACGGTCCTGGTGCTGTTCGTCGACTCCCTGGCGGCCTTCGCCTTCGCCAAGTTCGAGTTCCCCGGGCGCAGGATGCTCTTCGGCCTGCTGCTGGTGTTCATGATGCTGCCGCTGCAACTGGCCGTCCTGCCGCAGTTCATCCTGATGTCCGAGATCGGCTGGGTCGGCATGCTCAAGGCGCTGGTCTGGCCCGCCCTCTCCAACGCCTTCGGCATCTTCTGGCTGCGCCAGTACATCGAGACCGGGGTGCCCGACGAACTGCTCGACGCGGCGCGCATCGACGGCGCGGGCTTCTTCCGGCAGTACTGGAACGTCGCGCTGCCGATGATCAGGCCCGCCATGTCCTTCCTCGCGATCTACGCCTTCGTCGGCGCCTGGAACGACTACGTCTGGCCCCTGATCGTGCTCACCGACCCCCAGCACGTCACGCTCCAGGTGGAGCTGGCCCAGCTCAACGTCGGCCACAACACCGACTACAGCATGGTCATGGCCGGTGTCCTGATGGCGTCCCTCCCTCTGGTCGCCGTCTTCGCGATCTTCGCGCGCGGGTTCATCGCGGGCGCCACCGAGGGCGCCGTCCAGGGCAGCTGACCGCTTTCCGAGAAAGGGACGAGATGGCGGACGCCGACGGCGCGGACCGGCCGGGGCGCGGCAAGGTGCTGGTGGTGGGGATGGACGGGCTGCGCCTGGACCGGCTGCCCCTCCCCCGGCCGCCGGCCGGCGGGCCCCCGGGTCCGTACCGCCCGCCGGCCACGGCTCCGGTGCTGCACGCCCTGACGGCCGCGGGCGCCCACGGCAGCAGCCTGCTGCCCTACGGCGAGGCGGACGGCCAGGCCGAGGGCGGGCCGACGACCAGCATGGCCTACACCGACTCCGGCCCCGGCTGGTCCAGTGTGCTGACCGGGGTCTGGCCCGACCGGCACGGCGTGACGGGCAACGACTTCACCGGCGCCGACTACGCCCGCCACCCCGACTTCCTCAGCCGTGCCGCCACCGCGCGGCCCGGACTGCGGACGGCGGCCGTGGTGTCCTGGCCGGAACTGGTGCACCGCGGCGCCCTGGGCCCCGCGATCGGCCGGCGCGTGGCGTACGACGGCGAGTCGGACGGTTACGCGGAGGCGGACCGCCTGGTCGCCGACACCGCCGTGCGCCGGCTCACCGAGGACGATCCGGACTGCCTGTTCGTGTACTTCGGCGCCACCGACGAGGCCGGTCACGCCGCAGGTCCCCTCGGTCCCGCCTACGACAGGGCCCTGCTCGCCCAGGACGCCCACCTCGGGCGGCTGCTGGACGCCATCGCCGCCCGGCGCGCCGAACCCGGACGCGCGGACGAGCGCTGGACGGTCCTGATCACCACCGACCACGGGCACCTCGACTCCGGCGGCCACGGCGGCGACACCCGGGCCGAGCGGGAGGTCTTCGTCGTGCTCGCCGAGCCCGGAACCCCCGCCGGCACCCGCCTGGACTCGCCGCGCCTGATCGACCTCGCCCCCACCGTCCTGGACCGGCTGGGCATCCCCGTCGACCCTGCCTGGGGCCTGCCGGGCCGCGTCCTGCCCCGGCCGCCGGCCCTCTCCTGCGCTCCCTCCTCCTCGTCCTCTTCCCTCTCGTCCTCTTCCCTCTCGTCCTCCTCTCCTTCGGAACGGTCATGACCGACGCACTCTTCGCCCTGCGCCCCTGGGAAGCACCCGAGGTGACCTCCTGGCGGCGGCTGCCCATGAACGCCGTCGACCGGCGCGAGCGGGCGCTGTCGCTCGACGGCCGGTGGCGGTTCCAGCTGCTGTCCTCGCCCGACCGGGAGCCCGGCCCCGGCTGGTCCTGGGCCGAACTCCCCGGCTCCTGGGCGCTGCAGGAGGCGGAGGACCCGCCGCAGTACACCAACGTCCGTATGCCGTGGCCCGAGTTCCCGCCCGACGCGCCGGCCGCGAACCCGACCGGTGTGTACGAGCGGGAGGTCAGCATCCCCGCCGACTGGGCCGGCCGCCGGATCGTCCTGCACGTCGGCGCGGCCGAGAGCGTGCTGCTCGTCCATGTCGACGGGCGGCCGGCCGGCCTGTCCAAGGACTCCCGTCTGGCCGCCGAGTTCGACCTGTCCGCCCTGGTCCGGCCCGGGGAGCGGGCCACCGTGCGGCTGACGGTGGTGAAGTGGTCCGACGCCTCGCACATCGAGGACCAGGACCAGTGGTGGCTCGGCGGGATCACCCGTCCGGTGCTGCTGTACGCCACCGATCCGCTGTACCTCGCGGACGTGGGCGTGCGGGCCCACGCGGACGGGGAGCTGCGGGTGGACTGCCGGGTGCGCTCGGCGGCAGGGACCGGAACGGGCGCCCTGCCCGCCGGGTGGTACGTCAGCGGGGAACTGGACGGCCTGGAACTGACCCAGGACCGCGCGTTCGACCTGCTCAACGCCGAGGACGAGCGGGTCTCCGACTTCCTCGGCGAGGCACGGATGAGCACGGTCGTCCCCGGCGTGCGGACCTGGAACGCCGAGACCCCCGAGCTGTACGGCCTCACCGTCCGGCTGCACCGTGCGGACGGCACGGTCGCCGACACGTCCCACCACCGGGTCGGCTTCCGCGACGTCGAGATCAGCGGCCGGGACCTGCTGGTCAACGGGGAACGCGTCTACCTCCGGGGCGTGAACCGGCACGACTTCCACCCGCTGACGGGGCGGACGGTGTCGCAGGAGGACATGCGCGCGGACCTGGTGACGCTGAAGCGGTTCGGGTTCAACGCGATCCGCACCTCGCACTCCCCGGGCGACCCGGCCCTGTACGACCTGACGGACGAACTCGGCTTCTACGTGGTGGACGAGGCGGACATCGAGTCCCACGACCACGCCCACGAGATCGCCGACGACCCGCGCTATCTGCACGCCTTCACGGACCGTGTCTCCCGCATGGTCCTGCGCGACAAGAACCACCCCTCGGTGATCGTCTGGTCGCTGGGCAACGAGTCCGACTACGGCGCCAACCACGACGCGGCGGCGGGCTGGCTGCGCCGCCACGACCCGACACGGCCGGTGCAGTACGAGGGGGCGGCCAAGCTGGACTGGGCGGCCACGGACGACGCCTCCGACATCGCCTGCCCGATGTACGCGCCCATCGAGGACTGTGTGGCGCACGCCCTGTCGGGCGAGCAGACCAGGCCGCTGATCCAGTGCGAGTACTCGCACGCCATGGGCAACAGCAACGGCACGCTGGCCGACACATGGGCGGCCATCGAGGCCACACCGGGTCTTCAGGGCGGGTTCATCTGGGAGTTCTGGGACCACGGCATCCTCCAGCGTGTGAACGACGGAAGACCGGCCGGGCGTGGGGGCGCCGGGCTGTACGAGAACGGGGTCGCCGGCCCCGGTCTGCGCTGGGCCTACGGCGGCGACTTCGGCGAGACGATCCACGACGGCGCCTTCATCGCCGACGGGGTGGTCCTCCCCGACCGCACGCCCAAGCCGGTGATGTACGAGCACCGGGAGATCGCCGCCCCGGTGCGGCTGTCCGTGGAGGGCGAGGGCACCTGGCGGGTGCTGCGGGTGCACAACCGGCAGCACTTCCGCGACCTGTCGTGGCTGGCCGCCGAGTGGGAGTTCGCGGCGGCCGACGGCGGCACCTGGACCTTGCCGGCCCAGCTGCCCGACGTACCGCCCGGCGGCTCGGCCGTGATCGACCGGCCCGAGCCGGCGGGCGGGGCGGGCGAGATCTGGCTGACCCTGCGGGTGACGACGGCCGCCGACGAGCCCTGGGCGGCGGCCGGCACCGAGGTGTGCTGCCCGCAGGTCCGCTGGTACCCGGCGGACGAGGGCGAGCCGGCGGCCGGCGCGGAGGAGGCCCCCGAGCACGTCCCGCCGCCCCGGACGGACGAGGCCGGACTGCTGCTGCACCCCCTGCTCGCCTCCCCGCCGGTCCTGAGCCTGTGGCGGGCCCCGACCGACAACGACGTCCTCGGCGGCATGGCGGAGCGCTGGCGAGCGCTGGGGCTGGACCGCGCCGAGCGCGAGCTGGTCGCCGTGGAGCGCAAGGGCTCGACCGTGCGGGTGAGGTCCCGGTGGTCGACGGGCGCCGGGGTCGTCGAGCACGAGCAGGCGTGCACGGCGCTGGTGGACGGCCGGGTCCTCGTCGAGGAGACGGCGGTGCTGCCCGAGGCGCTGACGGACGTGGCCCGCGTCGGCACGGTGTTCGAGACCGTGGACGGCTTCGACCAGCTCGCCTGGTACGGGCAGGGCCCCTGGGAGAGCTACCCGGACCGGGCGGCAGGAGCGCCCGTCGGACACCACTCGGCCGCCGTGGACGCTCTGTTCACCCCTTATCTGCGGCCGCAGGAGAGCGGGGGCCGGCACGGCGTACGGCACTTCACGCTCTCCGGCGGCGGCCACGCCCTGACGGTACGGCTGGACGGCCCCCGGCAGGTATCGGTCACCCGTCACCGCGCCCAGGACCTGGCAGCCGCCGCGCACCACGACGAACTGACACCCCGGCCGGGCTGCGTGGTCCACATCGACGCGGCGCACCGGGGCCTCGGCACCGCCTCCTGCGGGCCCGACACCTCGCCCGCGTATCTCGTCCCGCCGGGCGTCCACCGCTGGTCCTGGACGCTGCGGGCGCTCTGACCCGCCCACGACCCTTACGGAGCCACTGTGTGCACCTCGCACGAACCGGGGCAGGAGTCTGCCCGCGCCCACTCGGGCAGACGCAACTTCCTGCGGGCCACGGCCCTGCTCGGCGCCGCGGCGACGGTCGCGCTGCCCGGCGCCGCGGCCCAGGCGGCTCCCCGCCGGCGGAAGCCCGACCCCGCGAGCCACCGCTTCACGCTCGCCGTCATGCCCGACACCCAGTACCTGTTCGACGGACCGAGCATCGACGGCAAGCCCGTCGAGGCGTCCCTGCGGTACCTCCTGGAGCACGGTGAGGAGGAGAACATCGTGTTCCTGTCCCACCTCGGCGACCTCACCCAGAACGGCACCGCCCAGGAGACCGCGGCGATCGGCCGGGCGTTCCGGCTGCTCGACCGCAAGGGCGTCGGCTACAGCGTCCTCGCCGGCAACCACGACGTGCGCTCCTCCACCGACGACCAGCGGGGGGCGACCCCGTTCCTCGACGAGTTCGGGCCGGACCGTTTCCGGGGCGCGTCCACCTTCGGCGGTGCCTCCCCGGACGGCTACAACTCCTTCCATCTGTTCGAGGCGGGCGGCCGGGAGTGGATGGTGCTCGCCCTGGACTGGCGGCTGTCCGCGAAGGGGTTCGCCTGGGCGGCGGACGTCCTGGCCCGCCACCCGCGGACGCCGGTCGTCCTCACCACGCACGAGCTGGTCGACGGCGACGACTCCTTCTCCCCGTACGGGCAGACGCTGTGGGACCGGCTGGTCAAGGACCACGACCAGATCTTCCTCACCCTCAACGGGCACTACTGGCCGGCGGCGCGCGACGCGGAAGAACACCGCTGACAACGATGTCCACCTGCATCTCACGAACTACCAGAACCGGTACTTCGGCGGCGCGGCGATGATCCGCCTCTACCGTTTCGACCTCGACCGGAACACCATCGACGTGGAGACGGTCTCCCCGTGGATCCTGGGCCGGGCCGCCGAGGGGCTCAACGAGCTGGAGCGGCAGGAGAGCGAACTCACCGGCGACGCCGACCGGTTCACGGTCGGGATCGACTTCGAGAAGCGGTTCGCCGGTTTCGCGCCGGTGCCCGCGCGGGCGTCGCGGCCGGTGGCGAAGATGCTGCTGCCCGGCACGGTCGCGTACTGGCGGTTCGACGGTCAGCAGGACGGCGGGAAGGTCGGCGGCACCGTCCCGGACCGCTCCGGACGCGGCAACGACCTCACCCTCGTCACCGTCGGCGGCTCCCCGCTCACCTGGTCCGCCGACCACCACCCGGACCAACCCGGCCACGGCAGCCTGGAGTTCCACGGCGGCAAGCCCCCGCTGAAGGGCGCGTATCTGCGGACGGTCGACGGGGCGCCCCTCAACTCGGCGACTTTCAAGGACGGTTACACCATCGAGGCGTTCTACCGGCTGCCCGCCGACTGGAACCCCTCGAACCACGCCTGGGCGGGCATCCTCGGCCGGACCGGTACCGGTGGCGCGGCGGGCAAGACCGCCGACGACCCCGACGAGCCGCTGGCCACGCTCTCGTTGTCGAACGACCGGGAGCCGCAGTGGGCGGTGCGCCCGCTCAACCAGCAGGGCATCGCGACCAACTGGGGGCAGGAGACCCCGCTGGAGACGTGGTGGCACCTCGCCGTCGTCAACGACGGGAGGCACACCACGCTCTACGTCGAGGGCTGCCCGGTCGTGCGCAACCCGAAGGCCTCCGCCGTCGGACTGGCGTCGGTGGGACTGCCGTGGATCCTCGGCGGCTACGAGTACGCCGGAAAGATCGACCAGATCCTGCACGGACGCCTCGGTGACGTCCGCATCGTCGAACGGGCGCTGCCCGTCGAGTCGTTCATGAACCACTGAGACGCGAAGGGACCCCGATCATGTCCGACCCGTCCGGCCTGTCCGGCACACACGAGCAGCGGCTGCCCGCCTGGGCCGACCCGTCCGTCTCCCCCGCCGACCTCGACGCACAGGGGGTGTCGCGCCGTGGGCTGCTGCGCGGCGCGGGCCTGTTCGGCGCCGCCTTCGCGATGGGCGCCACGGGCGCCCTGACCACGACGGCCTCGGCGAGCTCCCGCCCGTACGGCGGTGAGGACCCGCGCCTCGCGTACCTCGTCGGCGACCACCACGTCCACAGCGTCTACAGCCACGACGCCAAGTACACGTTCTCCCAGCTGGCCGCCGCGGGCGCGAAGTACGGCCTCGACTGGATGGTGTTCACCGAGCACTCCAACTTCGGTCACGCCGACTTCGGCGCCGCGCTGGAGCACAAGGAGATCCTCAGGGCCCGGGCCGAGAACCCCCGGCAGCTGATCTTCCAGGGGCTGGAGTGGTACATCCCGGCCGCCGAGCACTGCACGGTCTTCACGACCCCCGGGCGGCACGAGGTCGCCCTCCTCACCGCCTTCGAGCGGGCCTACGACGGCAAGCTGCTGAACTACACGGACGGTTCCGTGGGCGGCGCGGACACCGCGCGCAACGAGGCGCACGCGGTCAGGGCGATCAAGTGGCTGGCCGAGCAACGGCGTTCGGGCTACGTCGACGACGTGTTGGTCCTCGCCAACCACCCCCTGCGCCTCGGCATCGACTCCCCGCACGAGCTGCGCAACTGGCGTGACGCGGCCCCCGAGATCATGATCGGCATGGAGGGCGCCCCCGGCGCCCAGGGCGCGGCGATCCCCGGCTGGCGGGGGGCCACCTCGATCCGGGGCGAGTACGAGAACAAGCCGTCGGCCCAGTCCTGGCCCGGCTACCCGGCACAGGCGTTCCTCACGTACGGCGGTTTCGACTGGGCGACGGCGACGGTGGGCGGCCTCTGGGACGCCATGCTGGCCGAGGGGAAGCTGTTCTCGGTCACCACCAACTCGGACGCCCACCGGATCGTCTTCGACACCTGGCGCAACGGCGACTGGCCCGCCGGGCAGAACTTCGACACCACCGGCAGGCTGCCCGACCCGGTGGACACCGGCACCCCGCAGCCCGGCAGCGACTTCTGGCCCGGCCAGTTCAGCCGCACCCACGTGGGCGTCACCCGCTACGGCTACAGCGCGGTGACCAGGGGCCTGCGCGCGGGCCGCGTCTGGGTCGACCACGGCCACCTGCTCGACGGCCTCGACGTCCGCGTGAAGCGCGACCGCAGCCCCGGCCGGGGCGTCACCCTGGGCGGACGGCTGCGGGTCCGCAAGGGCGAGAAGCTCACCCTGGAGGTGACGGTGACGACCGCGTCCCGCGCCAACCCGCAAGGGCTCCTGCCGGAGTTGGCCCACGTGGACGTCGTCCGGGGTGCGGTGCGCGGTCCGGTGAGCGACCGCGACGCCTGGAAGGCCCCGGACACGAGGGTGGTGCACACCAAGGACGTGAGCGGCCGCACGGGCACGTACACCCTGCGCGTCCCGGTCACGGCCGGCGACGAGTCCTTCTACCTCCGGCTGCGCGGCAGCGACGGCAAGCGGAACGGCGTCGGGTACCTGGGCGCCGCCGTGGACCCGCACGGTCCGATCCCCCACGAGCCGGGCGACGGCGATCCGTGGGAGGACACCTGGTTCTACTCGAACCCCGTTTTCGTGGACGTGCGTTGAGCCTTCGGCCCGCAGGGACGCGGGGGGGGACCGCGCGACCGGACACAGTGGTCCCGCGGTCCCCCCACGCTCCTCAGCCGCTACGGCGTTCAGGCATAGAACCTGGACAGGCTCTGCAGCACGGCCGCCGGCTTCGGCGCGCCCTCGATCTCGATCGTGCCGTCGACCGTGATCTGGACGCCGCCCGGCACGTCCTCGACGGAGGCCAGCTTCCCCACCAGCCGGATCTTCGACCCGACCTTCACCGGCGAGGGGAAACGCACCTTGTTCAGGCCGTAGTTGACCTTCGTCGACACACCCTCGACGTCCAGCAGTTCGGTGAACAGGGGGATGAACAGCGACAGGGTCAGGTAGCCGTGGGCGATCGGCGCGCCGAAGGGGCCCTCGGCCGCCTTCACGGGGTCGACGTGGATCCACTGGTGGTCCCCGGTCGCGTCGGCGAAGGTGTCGATGCGCTCCTGGGTGACCTCGATCCACTCGCTGGCGCCGAGGTCGCTGCCGGCGAGCTTCTTCAGCTCGTCGATGCCGTTCACGGTGATGCTCATATGCGTTCCTTAGCTAGGAGTCGGTGCCGTAGCGCTTGCGCACCCGGGCCTTGAGGAGCTTTCCGGAGGCGGTGCGCGGCAGTTCGTCCGCGATCACCACCGACTTCGGGATCTTGTACTTGGCGAGCCGTCCGGCCAGCGAGGCCAGCACCTCGTCGGCGTCCAGGGCGTGGCCCTCCCGGGGCACGACCACGGCTCGCGGCACCTCGCCCCACTTGTCGTCGGGCACGCCGATGACCGCGCACTCGACGATGTCGGGGTGGGCGAGGAGCTGGTCCTCGATCTCGGCGGGGTAGATGTTCTCGCCCCCGGAGATGATCATGTCCTTGATGCGGTCGACGATGAAGACGTAGCCGTCCTCGTCGACGCGGGCCGCGTCCCCGCTACGGAACCAGCCGTCGGCGAAGACCGCGGCCGTCTCCTCGGGCAGCCCCCAGTAGCCGGGCATGACATGGGGTCCGCGGACCACGACCTCGCCGGGTTCGTCGACGTCGACCGGGGTCATGTCGGGGCGGACGACCCGCACATCGCTGAAGAAGTGCGGGACGCCCGCCGATCCGGCCTTGCTCACGGCGTGCTCGGCGTCCAGGAAGAGCGTGCCGGGGGCCGCCTCCGTCATGCCGTAGCCCTGGAGGAAGGTGAGACCGCGTTCCTGGAACCGGGCGATGAGCGGGGTCGGCACCGGGGAGCCGCCGCAGGAGAGCATCCTGAGGGACGACAGGTCGGCGTCGGCCCAGCGGGGGTGCCGGGAGATCTGGTCGAACATCGTGGGCACGCCGAACATGAACGTGATCCGGTGGCGCTCGATCAGGTCGAAGGTGGCGTCCGGGACGAAGGACTCGACCAGGACGCAGGTGCCGCCCTTGAGCAGGACGGGCAGGGTGAGCATGTTCAGCCCGGCCGTGTGGAACAACGGGGCGGAGACCAGGGCGCGTTCGTCGGCGATGACGTCCTGGTCGACGAGCACGTTCACGGCGTTCCAGATGATGTTGCCGTGGGTGAGCATCGCGCCCTTGGGGCGGCCCGTGGTCCCCGAGGTGTACATGATGATGCAGGTGTCGTCGGCGGTGACGGGCTGGTCGATCGGCTCGGTCTCGGCCCCGGCGAGCAGGGCCTCGTACTCCGCGCCGGTCTCGACGTACGTCCGGACGTCGGTGTCGCCCGGCAGTCCGGCGACGAGCCCGGTGAAGGCGGGCCCGTACACCAGCGCCCTGGCCCCGGAGTCCGCCAGCTGGTAGGCGATCTCGGGGCCCGCGAGGCGGGTGTTGAGCGGGACGAAGACCGCGCCGAGGGTGCCGGCGGCGAACAGCGTCTCCAGGTACGAGGGGTGGTTGGGTCCCAGGTAGGCGACGCGGTCGCCGCGGCGGACGCCGGCGGCGCGCAGGGCGTGGGCGAGCCGTGTGGTGCGCTCGTGGAGTTCCCCGTAGGTGATGCTCGTGTCGCCGTGGACCAGCGCGGTGCGCTGCGGCGTCTTGCGGGCCCGGCGGGCCGGCCACGACCCCAGTCCCTCATTACGCATGTCTGTGCCCCTGTCCGTCCTTGCACATGGGGGTGTCCCTCACGGTCTCGTCATGGCCTCGTCGTGACGGCCACGGTCATGGCTTCGTCAGTCCGAGCAGCCGGGCGGCGTTCTCCTTCAGGATCTTCGGCCTGACCTCGTCCTTGATCGGCAGCTTCTCGAAGTCTGCGAGCCAGCGGTCGGGGGTGAGGACGGGGTAGTCGGAGCCGAAGAGGACCTTGTCCTTGAGCAGGGTGTTCGCGTACTGCACGAGCTGCGGCGGGAAGTACTTCGGCGACCAGCCGGACAGGTCGATGTGCACGCCCGGCTTGTGCGTGGCCACCGCCAGCGCCTCGTCCTGCCAGGGGAAGGACGGGTGCGCCAGAATGATCTTGAGGTGCGGGAAGTCGGCGGCCACGTCGTCGACGTGCAGCGGGTTGGAGTACTTCAGGCGGATGCCGCCGCCGCCCGGGACCCCGGCCCCGATGCCGGTCTGGCCGGTGTGGAAGAGGGCGATCGTGCCCGTCTCCTCGATGACCTCGTACAGGTCGTACGCCACCGCGCGGTCGTTGGGGAAGAAGCCCTGGACGCTGGGGTGGAACTTGAAGCCCTTGACCCCGTACTCCTCGACCAGCCGGCGGGCCCGCTTCACGCCGGCCCTGCCGCGGAAGGGGTCGATGGAGGCGAAGGGGATCAGCACGTCGGCGTTGGCGGCGGCCGCCTCGGCGACCTCCTCGTTGGGGACGGGCTCGGTGCCGGTCGCGGACTCGGCGTCCACCGTGAAGATCACGGCGGCCATCCTCCGCTCGCGGTAGTAGGCGGCCGTCTCCTCCAGGGTGGGCTTGCGCTTGCCCTCGACCTTGAAATACGCGGCGGAGGCGTCGTGCAGGTCGTCGGCCAGGGAGGCGTTGCCCTTGGAGGACACCTCGGCGTGGGTGTGGACGTCGATCGCGACCAGGTCGTCCACGTTCATGGCGGGGTCTGCGGCACTCATCACGCCTCCGGGATCTTCGGGGCCGGGACGCCCACGGTCTGCGGCTCGGCGCCCAGCGAGGTCGGCCAGACGTCCGCCAGGGCCTCGGGGGTCCAGCCGCCGTTCGCGTACGCCGCCTTGATCTCCTGCGGGTGCGACCAGAGTGCCACCTTGTCGCCGCCGATGCCGATGGCCTGGCCGGTGACCCCGCGTGCCGCCTCGGAGGCGAGGAAGGGGACCAGGGCCGCGCAGTCCTCGGGGGTGCCGAAGCCCTCGCCCTTGCGCAGGAAGTCCGGGAACGGCTTGCCCTCGCGCAGCGCCTCGACGTACGGGGCGAAGACCGGGATGGTCTCGGTCATCGCGGTGGCGGCGACCGGGACGATCGCGTTGACCGTGATGTTCGCGCGGCCCAGCTCCATCGCCCAGGTACGGGCGAAGGCCACGATGCCGGCCTTGGCGGCGGCGTAATTCGTCTGGCCGAAGTTGCCGCGCTGGCCGGCCGGGGAGCCGACGAGGATCAGGGAACCGCCCTCGCCCTGTTCGCGCATGCGGATCGCGGCGGCGCGGGCGCAGGTGAAGGTGCCCTTGAGGTGGGTGGTGATCACGGCGTCGAAGTCGTCGTCGGACATCTTCCACAGCACCTTGTCGCGCAGGATGCCCGCGTTGGTGACCAGGATGTCGAGCCGCCCGAACTCCTCCACCGCGCGTCCCACCAGTTGGTCGGCCGCCTCGGTCGTCCCGACCGGGACCACCTCGGCCACGGCCGTGCCGCCCGCCTCGGTGATGGACTTCACGGCCGCCTCGGCCACGGCCTCGTCGATGTCGTTGACGACGACGGATGCGCCGGCGGCGGCGAGGGCCTGTGCGTAGGCCAGACCGAGGCCACGGCCGCTGCCCGTGACGACGGCGACCTTGCCGGTGAGATCGATGCTGGGCACGGGGGGATCCCTTCGGAGGGGTTGCGACGGCGGGCGCTGGAGCGCCCGGCGACTTTGGCTACGAGATCGAAGCTAAGAGCAATAGTTGTTGACGTCAATAGTTGTTGTTCCCCGGGCGTTGCGTCATGCTGAAGCGGTACATCAGCTCGCCCCCCGCCCGGGGCCTCGACCAGGGAGCCCGCCATCGCCCGTCAGCAGACGCAGAACGCCGCCCCGATCGACGCGCGCGAGCCCTGGATGCGCGCCCTGCACGCCGACACGGGCTATCTGCTGTACCGCCTGGGGATGCGGTCCGGGCAGCTGTTCAACTCCTCCCTGCAGGAGTCGGGGCTGCGGCTGCGGCACTACGCGCTGCTGCGCTTCCTGGCCACGTCCCCCGGACCGCTCCAGCGCGAGCTGAGCGCGTCGCTCGGCTACGACCCGAGCGCGATCGTCGGTCTCGTGGACGACCTGGAGAAGCTGGGCTTCGCCGAACGGCGCCCCGCCCCCGACGACCGCCGCAGCCGGATCGTCCTGCTGACCGAGAACGGGCGGTCTTTCCTCCGCGACACCGACGAGGCCGGACAACGCGTCACGAACGACCTGCTGGGCCCCCTCGACGCCGACGAGCGTGAGACCCTCCACGTGCTGCTGCAGAAGGTCGCCGAAGCCGGACTGGGGTGACGCCATGCCGATGACCACCGACGCGCTCCCGTGGCCGGGACCGGTACCGCCGCCGGGGCCCGCGCCCCGGGCGGCCGCGGGAGCCGCCCGTTCCGCACCGGACCGGCTCCTCGCCGTCCTGGCCGCCTTCGACCACGAGCACCCGGCGCTCTCCCTGAGCGACATCGGCCGCCGCGCCGGGCTGTCGCTCACCACGGCACACCGGCTGGTCGGCGCGCTCACCGAGTGGGGAGCGCTGGAGCGGGACGCGGCCGGGACCTACCACGTCGGCCTGCGGCTGTGGGAGCTGGCGGCACTCGCCCCGCGCGGGCTGGCGTTGCGCCAGATCGCGCTGCCGTACCTGGAGGACCTGTACGAGGCCACGCACGAGAACGTGCAGCTCGCGGTGCGTGACGGCGACGAGGTCGTCTACATCGAGTGGCTCTCCGGGCGTTCGGCCGTCGGCGTCCACATCCGGGTCGGCGGCCGCTGGCCCCTGCACGCCACCGGAGTGGGCCTGGCGCTCCTCGCCCACGGCGACATCGAGTCGCAGGAGACCTATTGCCAGGGGCCGTTGGCCTCGTTCACGCCGTACACCCTCACCGACGCGGCCCGGTTGCGGCGCGTGCTCGCCGAGGTACGGCGCACGGGGGTGGCCGTGAGCAGCCGTCAGGTCACCGAGGACGCGCTGTCGGTGGCCGCCCCGGTACGCGGTCCGGGCGGCTCCGTCGTCGCGGCCGTGTCGGTGGTGGTGCCGCAGGCGGGCGCCCAGGTACCCGTGCTGTCGCCGGCGGTCCGGGTGGCGGCACGCGGGATCTCCCGCGCCCTGGGGTGGCAGCCCGACGAACCGCGCAGGGGGTCACTGATCCCGGGCCGCGGCGCGCGCCCTTCCTGAGGGACGCGCGGCCTCCCACCGGCCGCCGCGGAGGAGGGCCGGCCTCCTCCGTACGGGAGTGCCGGAGCCGGTCAGGCGGCCAGGCCCTCGTAGACGGCCGCGAGGATCATGAACGCCCGGTCGTCGGTGAAACCCTCGTCGATCATCTGGTTCATCACGTACGCCGCGGACATCCGCGCGTCGAGGTCGACCAGGACGATCGAGCCGCCCCAGCCGGCCCAGAAACAGGTGCGGGGGTTGGGCAGCTGGCCGCCGTTCAGGCCGTAGCCCATGCCGTAGCGCATGGGGACGCCGAAGACGTTGTCGATGCCGTCGAACTGTTCCTCCAGGGCCCGTTCGCACCCCTTCTCCGACAGCAGCCGCACCCCGCGTGCCTCTCCGCCGCAGGCCAGCACCGACTGCACGGCGGCGACCGAGCGGGCGTTGCCGTGACCGTTCGCCGCCGGGATCTCGGCACGGCGCCAGGCCGTGGTGTTGGCGGTGCCCCCCGGTATGGCCGGGTTGGGCGGCGGGCCGCTCGGAGGCGGAGAGGAGGGCGGCGGGATGATCGGGGCCACCCGGTGGTCGTGCTCGGCGGCGAGTCCGATGTGGAAGTCGGCGCCCAGCGGGCCCGTGACCTCCTCGGCGAGGAAGGTGCCCAGGCTGCGGCCCGTGACCCGGCGGACGATCTCGCCGAGCAGATACCCCTGGGTGACGGCGTGGTAGCCGGCCTCGGTGCCGGGCTCCCAGGCCGGTGCCTGCGCGGCGAGCCGGGAGGTGACCGTGGGCCAGTCGTACAGGTCCTCCAGTGTCGTGGGCGCCTCGAAGCGGGGCAGGCCGGCCGTGTGCGAGAGCACATGGCGGACGCGTACGTCCTCCTTGCCGGCCGCCGCGAACTCGGGCCAGTACGTCGCCACCGGCGCGTCCAGGTCCAGCGCGCCCCGGTCGGCGAGCATCAGCACGCACAGGGCGGTCATCGTCTTGGTGGTGGACCACACATGGGTGAGGGTGTCCCGCTCCCACGGGGTGGTGCGCGCCGTGTCGGCGTATCCGCCCCACAGGTCGACGACCGGCTCGCCGTCCACGTACACGGCGACCGACGCGCCGACGTCCTTGTCGTCCAGCGAGGCGGCCAGCGCCTCGCGCACCGCGGCGAACCGGTCCGTGCACGTACCGTGAGTCTTGGCCATGGGGGGAAGGTAACGGGATACCCCCGGCGGAGCCATCGAATATGACCGGGCGCCCGCTCTCACTCGGGGCCGGGCGACGGCGGGAGCGGAACAGGTGTGCCGCCCGACGGCCCGTGCCGATGAACGCCGGGCGGAGGGCGGAGGGGGCGGCCGTCGCTCACCCGTGCCCGTCGATGCGCCGCAGGAACGCCCTCGTGCGCTGGTGTTCGGGGTCTGTCATGAGCTTCTCGGGTGTCCCTTCCTCCAGGACCACGCCTTCATCGAACATGACGAGGCGGTCCGCGGCCGACCGCGCGAAACCCATCTCGTGGGTGACGACGATCATCGTCAGGCCGTCCTCGACCAGCTCCTTCATCACGGTGACGACCTCGCCGACCATCTCCGGGTCGAGCGCGCTCGTGGGTTCGTCGAACAGCATCAGCTCCGGCTTCATGGCGAGGGCGCGTGCGATGGCGACCCGCTGCTGCTGGCCTCCGGACAGGACGGACGGCCTCGAGGACGCCTTGTGCGCGAGGCCGACCCTGGTCAGCAGCGCGTGCGCCCGCTCCCTCGCCTCCGCCTTCGGCACGCCGAGGACCTTCATCGGGGCGACGGCCACGTTGTCCAGGGCCGTGAGGTGGGGGAAGAGGTTGAAGCGCTGGAAGACGAAGCCGATGGTGCGTCGCCGTTCGGCGATCGCCCGTGGCCGCTCCTCGACCAACCGGTCCTGGCCGTCCTTGTATCCGACCCGGCGGCCCTGGACGAGGATCTCTCCCTCGTCGATGCTCTCCAGGTGGTTGAGGCACCGCAGAAACGTGGTCTTGCCCGAGCCCGACGGCCCGACGACCACCACCACCTCACGGGCCCGGACGTCCATCGACACCCCGTTCAGCACCCGTACGTCGCCGAACGCCTTGACCATCCCGCGCGCCGACAGCACCGCCGACGGGTCCGCGGGTCCGGCCGGGCCCGTGCGTACCGGGGTGGCCCGGTCGTGCGGCTCGTTCCCCGCCGTCGCCCTCGCGATCGATTCCACGTCAGTGCGCCTCCTTGCCCGTGAGGGTGGCTTCCTTGTCCGCGACCTCGTTCTCCCGGCGTGCGGGGCCGCCGCCCCTGCCTCCGCCGCCGACGAACCGCTCCCGCAGGGAGGGGCCGGGCGGCGGGACGGTCCCGGGGTCCGCGAGTCTGCGCTCGATGAACCGCTGGACGAACGACCAGAGCGTCGTCAGAGCGAGGTAGTAGCACGCGGCGACGAGGAAGATCTCGAACGTCTTGAAGGTGGCCGAGTTGATCGACTGGGCCGTCAGGAACATCTCCTGCAGTCCGATGACCGACAGCAGCGACGTCGACTTCATCATCAGGTTGAACTCGTTGCCCAGCGGCGGAACGACGATCCGCAGCGCCTGGGGCAGCAGCACCACGCGCATGGTCAGCGAGGGAGTCATACCCAGGGCCTGCGCCGCCTCGGTCTGCCCCCGGTCGATGGCGTCGAGCGCGGCGCGAATGATCTCGGCCATGTAGGCGGCCTCGTTCACCGCGAGCGTCAGGATGGCCGCCTGCACGACGCCGAGAAGGACGAGGCCGCCCACCTGGACGTCGCTGAACCGGTAGACACCCGCCGCCGCGAGGCCGTTGTAGACGAGGACCAGCTGGACCAGCAGGGGCGTGCCCCTGATCAGCCAGACGTACGTCCGGCCGCACCAGCGCAGCGCGGCGAAGCGACTGCGCTGGGCCAGCGCGACGACGAGCCCGAGCACCACACCGAGCGACTGGGCGATGACCGATATGTACACGGTGCGCCACAGCCCTTCCAGGAAGATGCCCGAAGGGGACAGCAGATAGTGCCAGAAGAACGGCCAGTCGAAACCGGCCACCGGTGCCGGGTCGGCCAGCAAGGACGTGTCGATCACGTCATCCTCTTCCTGCGTAGGTGCGGATGCGGCCGGACCGGACCACGGCCGGCCTGACGTACGGCGGTCGGGACGTACGGCGTTCGGACGGCCCCACCGGTCGTACGGCCGGGAGTGCTAACCGGCGATGTCGTCGCCCGTCAGGTTCCACTTCTTGAGGATGGCGGCGTACTCGCCGTCCTTCTGGAGGGCGGCGAACGCCTTCGTGAGGGCGTCGTGCAACGCGGTGTCGTCCTTGCGGGTGGCGGCACCCACCTTGATGCGGTTGAAGGGCTCTCCGGCGAGTTCGAAGGTGCCCGGCTGCTGCTTCATCACGTAGGCCGCGGTCTCCAGGGTCGTGCCGTAGCTGTCGACCAGCCCGAGACGCAGTTGCTGAAGGGCGTCGGTGTCCTTGTTGAACAGCCGGATGTCGACCTTCTGCTTCCCGTCCGCCAGGCACTTCTTCGACTGGTCGGCGAGGTGGTCGGCGACGGTCGTACCCGTCTGCGCCGCCGCCTTCCTGCCGCAGAGGTCGGCCACGCCCTTGATGCCCTCGCCGTTCTTGGCGGACACGACAAGGGTGTTGGAGGCGTACATGTACGGGACGAAGTTCACGACCTTCTCCCGCTCGGGCTTGATGTAGAGCTGGGTGATGATCGCGTCGCACTGCTTGGCCTGCAGCGCGGGGATGATGCCGTTGAACGCGGTGTTGGCCCAGTTCGCCTTGACGCCGAGCCGCTCCGCGAGCGCGTCGCCCAGTTCGATCTCGGCGCCCACCGGCTTCTGCGCCGCGTCGTAGTAGGTCAGCGGCGGCGCGCTGATGTCCGAGCAGTAGGTGATCTGTCCGTCCTTCGCGAGGGTCCCCGCAGGCAGGTCGACCGCGGGCGAGGCCGAGGACGAGGGCGTGGCCTCGGTGGCGCCGCCGCACCCGGCGAGCACGGCCGCCGCCGCGACGGCGGCACAGGCCGCCGGGAGTGTCGTACGACTGGCACGACGGAACGATCTTGCCATTGCCGGCCTCCTTCAGGGGTTTCCGTGGTTGCGTGGGCCGATAGTCAGTGCGATAGTCGATGCCGTTGACTATGAGGGAAGCTTGGGCGGTCGCTCCGAAGCTGTCAAGGAATCTCCCGTAACGGGGCGGTTAACGACCATCTGCCCAAGGAACGGCTCCTGTTCGCCGCTCCCGGCACCGGGGCCGGACGCCCGCGGGAAGCGCACGGCACCCCTCAGAGGATCCGCGTGGGGCACTGGGGAAGGGAACCATGTCCGAATTCACTGATCGTCGGCTCTCCGCCACGGGCGGCGCATGGGCCGTCGCGACACCGCACTCGACGGCGAGCGAGGTCGCGGCCGACGTACTGCGCGGCGGTGGCAACGCGGTGGACGCCGCACTCGCGGCCGCCGCCATGCTGACCGTCGTCTACCCCAATCAGTGTTCGGTCGGCGGCGATCTGCTGGCGCTGGTGGGCACCGCCGACGGTGAGGTCCGGTTCGTCAACGCCGGCGGGCGGGCGCCACGGGCCGTGGACGTCGGGAAGATCGCGGCCGGATACGAGCGGATGCCCGTCCTCGGTGCGCTCCCGGTCACGGTCCCCGGCGCGGTGGCCGGCTGGGCCGCGCTCGCCGGGACCTGGGGAACCCGTCCGCTCGCGGCGGCGCTCGCTCCCGCCGAGGCGGCCGCCCGCGAGGGCGTCCCCGTCGCCCCCGGACTGGCTCTGGACCTGCGCAGGGAACGACAGATCCTGGCCCGCGACCCCGGGATGCTCGGCGTGTTCTTCGCCGACGGAGACGTCCTGCGGGCCGGCCGGACCCTGCGGCAGCCCGCCCTCGCCCGTACGCTCGCGTCGATCGCCGCGCAGGGACCGTCCGCCCTGTACGGCGGCGACGTGGGCCTGAGCCTGGTGAAACTGCTCGCCCAGCGGGGCTCGGCCATGACGGTCGAGGACCTCGCCGAGCACACGGTCCGGCTGTCGGGGACCCACGGCGCGGTGTACGACGGCGTCGAATACCTCTCCGGCGGCGACAACTCGCAGGGGCTGTACTTCCTCCAAGGCCTGCGCGCGCTCGACGTCGTGCGCTCGGAGCGCGGGACGCTCGACCCGCTGGGCCGCGACGCGGGTGTGGTGGCGTCCGTGCTCGCCCAGTCCGCCGCCGACCGCGACACCTTCTGCTGCGACCCGGAGTGGGGGGAGGCCACCCCCGCCGAAGAGTTGCTGTCGGCACCGTACGTGCGACGCGTCGCCGAGCGGGCCATGGCGGGCACGCCGGTCGAGCTGCTCGGGCAGCGCAAGGCCTCCGGCGACACCGTGGCCGTCGTCGTCACGGACCGGGACGGCACCTGGGTCTCCCTGATCCAGAGCGTGTTCCACTGCTTCGGCGCAGGGGTGCTCGATCCCGGCACCGGCGTCGTCCTGCACAACCGGGGCGCGTCGTTCTCGCTCGACCCGGCGTCGCCGAACCGGCTCGCCGGCGGCAAGCGCCCCCTGCACACCCTGATGCCCGTCCTGGTCCGCGAGACCGGATCGCTCGTCGCAGCACACGGCGTCATGGGCGGACGCGCGCAGCCGCAGGTGCACACCCACCTGGCCCTGCAGCTCGCCGCCGGCGCGTCCCCGGGACGTGCCGTGTCGGCGCCGCGCTGGGTCCTCGGGGCCATGGAGGCCGGGGTGACGGAGGGCGCCGGGACCGTCAAGGCGGAGCGGGACGTACCCCGCCCCGGCGTCCGTTCGATCGAGGGCGCGGGGTTCGCCGTCGACCTGATCGAGGCGCACGACGACGGTGTCGGGCACGGCCAGTTGGTCCGCCGCGCGGCCGGCACCGCCGGTCCCCGCCTGGTCGCGGCCACCGACCCGCGGGCGGACGGCTCGGCCGTCGCGGGCTGATCCGGCCGTCGCGGTGCACCACTATGGAGGGGAACCGACAAGGGGAAGGACATATGACCACCAGTAACGCCGGTCCGGCCAAGGGCACGCGCGGGACCCGGCTGCCCCGCGGCACGCTGAGCCAGGAGAGGATCGTCGAGGCCGCGTTCCGGGTGGCCGACTCGTCCGGCATGGACAAGCTGACGTTCTCGGCGCTCGGCCGCGAGCTGAGCGCTCATCCGACGGCGATCTACCGGCACTTCCGCAACAAGGACGAGCTGTTGCTGGCCCTCATCGACGCCCTGCACGAAGAGGCGCTGGCGAACATCCCGCCGCCGACGGACGACTGGGCCCACGACCTGATGCAGATCGCGGTCCACACCCACCGGGCGTTCCTCCGGCACCCCCGGGTGGGTGCCCTCGCGGCCGCGCGCACCGCCCGCCGGGAGAACGAGTTCCGGACCGTGGAACGGAAGCTGGACTGCATGCGCCGCGCGGGCCTCGACGACGACGACGCGGCCCGCTACTACCGTGTCTTCGCCGATCTGGTCCTGTCCTACAGCGCCATGGACGCGAGTCTGGCGTCCCTGTCCCCCGAGATCCGGGACGCGGATCTGCGGGCGTGGAAGACGGACTACCTCACCCTGCCGCCCGAGAAGTTCCCCAACATCGCCCGACTGGCCCCGCGGTTCAAGGAACTGGACGACCCCCAGAACTTCGTCACCGCCGTCCAGGCGGTCATCGACACGATCCGGGCGACGGCGCCGGCCTAGGAGAAGGCACAAGCACCGGAGACGGCACGGACGCCGAGAAAGGCCCGGACGCCGGAGAAGGCACGGACGCGCGCGGGCGCCGGAGAAGGCACGGACGCCGCGAGGGCGCCGGCGCAGGAGAAGGCGCGAGAAGGCATGCCCCGGCATCCCCTCGACGGTCTCGGGCACCGACGGAACAGGCCGGCGCGGTCACATCAGGTCGGCACACCACTGATCCGGTGCCACCTGCCGGGCCGTCCACCGCGACGCTCCGTGCCGCCCGCACCCGCAGGCCGCTCCGTCTCGGTGTGAACGCCGAGATCTCCTCGCGGAAAAGAGGTGAACTCGGCACGCGCGCAAGGACTTTCTCCGCTTCAACTCTTGACGACCGTGGTGTCACGGCGCACATTGTCCGCACGCTCTTCTCTTGAGAGCGCTCTCAGGACGGACTCCGCGGAGCGCTCCTCCCCACCCGCGCACTTCACTCCGTACCCCCGAAGAGGCCGCTATGAGTGAACCCTCCGGCATACCCCTCGGACGTCGCCGCCCGCTCAGGCGTGTGTTCCTCGCCATGGCCGGCGCGCTGGCGCTGGCCACGGCGTGGGCGACGACCGCCCAGGGCGCCGCCCCCACACCGCCCGCAGGCTGGACCCAGGTCTTCGTCGACGACTTCAACGGCAGCGCCGGCACCGGCGTCAACACCTCCGACTGGCAGTACGCGACCGGGACCTCGTATCCCGGTGGCCCCGCCAACTGGGGCACCGGCGAGGTCGAGACCATGACGAACAGCACCAGCAACGTCAGCCTCGACGGCAACGGCAACCTGCGCATCACCCCGGTCCGCGACTCGGCCGGCCGGTGGACCTCCGGCCGGATCGAGACCAACCGCACCGACTTCCGGCCCCCGGCGGGCGGCAAGCTCCGTGTCGAGGCACGGCTCCAGATGCCGAACGTCACCGGGACGGCCGCCGAGGGCTACTGGCCGGCCTTCTGGATGCTGGGCGCCCCCTACCGGGGCAACTACCAGAACTGGCCGAGCGTCGGCGAGCTGGACATCATGGAGAACGTGCAGGGCCGCAACCAGGTCTGGGCCACGATGCACTGCGGTACCAGCCCCGGCGGCCCGTGCAACGAGACGACCGGCATCGGCAACTCCACCGCCTGCCCGGGCACGACCTGCCAGTCCGGCTTCCACACCTACACCATGGAGTGGGACCGCTCGGTGACCCCCGAGACGATCCGGTTCTCCGTCGACGGCACCCAGTTCCACTCGGTCAACGCGGGCCAGTTCGACGCGACCACCTGGTCCAACGCCACCGACCACGGCTTCTTCATCATCCTGAACGTGGCGATGGGCGGCGCCTTCCCGGACGCGTTCGGCGGCGGCCTGGACGGCGACACCCGCTCCGGGGTGCCCATGGTCGTCGACTACGTGCAGGTGCTGTCGGCCGGCGGCGGCACCACCACTCCGCCGCCGACGGGCACGCGTGACGCGTACAGCGCCATCCAGGCCGAGTCGTACGACGGCCAGAGCGGCACCCTCACCGAGACCACGACCGACACCGGCGGCGGCCAGAACATCGGCGCGCTGGCCAACGGGGACTGGGCGCTCTTCCAGAACGTGAACTTCGGCTCCACCGGCGCGACGCAGTTCGTGGCCCGGGTGGCCTCCGGCGCCAACTCGGGGGTGAGCGGGCTGGTCGAGGTCAGGCTCGACAGCCGTGCGAACCCACCGGTGGGCAGCTTCTCGATCGGCAACACCGGGGGCTGGCAGTCCTGGCGGACGGTGCCCGCCAACATCAGCCGGGTCACCGGCACCCATGACGTCCATCTGACCTTCACCAGCGGCCAGTCGCAGGACTTCGTGAACGTGAACTGGTTCAACTTCGGCCGCTGAGCGCCCTGTCGGCACCGGCCCGAGGGGCTCCGCGCATCGGCGCGGAGCCCCTGTGCCGCCGGGGAACGTCTCCTGCCGCGTCCGTTCGCTACTTGTTCGACTCGACCGCGTGGCCCCCGAACTGGTTGCGCAGCGCGGCGATCATCTTCATCTGGGGGGAGTCGTCCTGACGGGACGCGAAGCGGGTGAACAGCGAGGCGGTGATCGCCGGCAGCGGCACCGCGTGGTCGATGGCGGCCTCGACGGTCCAGCGCCCCTCGCCCGAGTCCTCGGCGTAGCCGCGCAGCTTCGCCAGGTGCTCGTCCTCGTCGAGCGCGTTGACGGCGAGGTCCAGCAGCCACGACCGGATGACGGTCCCCTCCTGCCAGGAGCGGAACACCTCCCGCACGCTGGTCACCGAGTCGACCTTCTCCAGCAGCTCCCAGCCCTCGGCGTACGCCTGCATCATGGCGTACTCGATGCCGTTGTGGACCATCTTGGAGAAGTGCCCGGCGCCCACCTTGCCCGCGTGGACGTAGCCGTAGGGGCCCTCCGGCTTGAGGGCCTCGAAGATCGGCTGGAGCCGCTGCACGTGCTCCTCGTCGCCGCCCGCCATCAGGGCGTAGCCGTTCTGGAGCCCCCACACGCCCCCCGAGACACCCACGTCGACGAAGCCGATGCCCTTGGCGCCCAGCTCGGCCGCGTGCTTCTCGTCGTCCGTCCAGCGGGAGTTGCCGCCGTCCACGACCGTGTCGCCCGGCGACAGCAGCTCCGCCAGTTCGTCGATGACGGACTGGGTGGCACCGCCGGCCGGGACCATCACCCAGACGGTGCGCGGGCTGCCGTCGAGGCGCTCGACCAGTTCGGCGAGGCTGCCCACGTCGGAGACGTCGGGGTTGCGGTCGTAGCCGATGACGGTGTGGCCGGCGCGGCGGATCCGCTCGCGCATGTTGCCACCCATCTTGCCGAGACCGATCAGACCCAGCTGCATCGCTGCCATGTCAGTTCACTTCTCCCTGGGCTTCGGAAACGTTTCGGAGGGGCTTGTCGTCGGTGTTCCCGCCGCGCAGGGCGACGGCGTACATCTCGTCGGCGTCCAGGCGCCGCAGCTCCTCCGCGATCAGCTCGGAGGTGGGCCGCACCTTCAGGGCGAGGGTCCGGGACGGCTGCCCCGGCAGCGTGAGCGTGGCGAGCGGGCCCTCGGGGCGGTCGATGACGACCTCGCCCCGGGCGGTGCCCAGCCGTACGCCCGTGACCACCGGCCCGGCGGTCAGGACCCGCTCCACGGACACGCCGAGCCGGGCCTCCAGCCAGCGGGCCAGCAGTTCGGCGCTCGGGTTGTCGGCCTCGCTCTCCACGGCGGCCGAGGTGATGGTCTCCTTGGCCTGGTCGAGGGCGGCCGCGAGCATGGAACGCCACGGCGTCAGCCGGGTCCAGGCGAGATCGGTGTCGCCGGGGGTGTAGGAGGCGCTGCGCTGCTCCAGGGCGGCGAGTGGGGACTCCACGGCGTACATGTCGGTGATCCGGCGCTGGGCCAGCGCGCCGAGCGGGTCCTTCGCCGGGTTCTCCGGCGCGTCCACCGGCCACCACACCACCACCGGCGCGTCCGGCAGCAGCAGCGGCAGGACCACGGAGTCGGCGTGATCGGACACCTCGCCGTACGTCCGCAGCACGACCGTCTCGCCGGTGCCCGCGTCGGCGCCGACCCGTACCTCCGCGTCCAGGTGCGACTTGGTGCGGTCCTTCGGGGTGCGGGCGTGCCGCTTGATGACGACCAGGGTGCGCGAGGGGTGCTCGTGCGAGGCCTCCTCGGCCGCCTTGATCGAGTCGTAGGCGTTCTCCTCGTCCGTCACGATCACCATCGTGAGGACCATGCCCACGGCGGGCGTGCCGATGGCCCGGCGGCCCTGCACCAGGGCCTTGTTGATCTTGCTTGCCGTGGTGTCCGTCAGGTCGAATTTCATGGCCTGCGCCAGCTCCGTCCGTCTCGTGCGAGCATCTCGTCCGCTTCCTCGGGGCCCCAGCTGCCCGAGGCGTACTGCGCGGGCCTGCCCTGCTTGGCCCAGTACTCCTCGATCGGGTCGAGGATCTTCCAGGACTCCTCCACCTCCTGGTGGCGGGGGAAGAGGTTGGCGTCGCCGAGCAGCACATCCAGGATCAGCCGTTCGTACGCCTCCGGGCTGGACTCGGTGAACGACTCGCCGTACGCGAAGTCCATGGTGACGTCCCGGATCTCCATCGAGGTACCCGGCACCTTCGAACCGAAGCGCACGGTCATCCCCTCGTCCGGCTGCACCCGGATGACGACCGCGTTCTGCCCCAGCTCCTCGGTGGCGGTGGAGTCGAACGGGGAGTGCGGGGCGCGCTGGAAGACCACCGCGATCTCCGTCACCCGGCGGCCCAGCCGCTTGCCGGTCCGCAGGTAGAACGGCACCCCCGCCCAGCGCCGGTTGTCGATGCCCAGCTTGACCGCCGCGTACGTGTCGGTCGTCGAGGAGTGGTCGATGCCCTCCTCCTCCAGATAGCCGGGCACCCGCTCACCGCCCTGCCAGCCGGCCGCGTACTGTCCGCGCACGGTGTGTCGGCCCAGGTCCTCCGGCAGCCGGACGGCCTTGAGCGCCTTCAGTTTCTCGGTCAGCAGCGACTCCGCGTCGAACGCGGCCGGTTCCTCCATGGCGGTGAGGGCCAGCAGCTGCAGGAGGTGGTTCTGGATGACGTCACGGGCCGAGCCGATGCCGTCGTAGTACCCGGCGCGGCCGCCGATGCCGATGTCCTCGGCCATCGTGATCTGCACGTGGTCGACGTAACTCCGGTTCCACAGCGGCTCGTACATCTGGTTGGCGAAGCGGAGCGCCAGGATGTTCTGGACGGTCTCCTTGCCGAGGTAGTGGTCGATGCGGAAGACCTGCTCGGGGTCGAACACGTCGTGCAGGACCGCGTTCAGCTCGCGGGCGCTGGCCAGGTCGTGGCCGAACGGCTTCTCGATGACCGCGCGCCGCCAGGCCCCCTCGGGCGGAGTGGCCAGCCCGTGCTTCTTGAGCTGCTTGACGACCTTCGGGAACATGCTCGGCGGCACCGAGAGATAGAACGCGAAGTTGCCGCCCGTACCCCGGGAGCCGTCCAGTTCCTCGACGGCCTCACGGAGCCGCTTGAACGCCTCGTCGTCGCCGAAGTCACCGGGGATGAACCGCATCCCCTCGGCGAGCTGCTGCCAGACCTCCTCACGGAACTCGGTGCGGGCGTGCTCGCGGACCGCGTCGTGCACGATCTGCGCGAAGTCCTCGTCCTCCCAGTCCCGGCGCGCGAAGCCGACGAGCGAGAAGCCCGGCGGCAGCAGACCGCGGTTGGCCAGGTCGTACACGGCCGGCATCAGTTTCTTGCGGGACAGGTCACCGGTCACCCCGAAGATGACGAGCCCGGACGGGCCCGCGATCCGGGGCAGCCGGCGGTCCTCCGCGTCCCGGAGCGGGTTGAGCCACTCGGCGGTCATTCCCCATCAACTCCCTTGCTGTTCATCGTCTTCGCCACCATGTCCGACAGGTCCTGCCACGCCGCCGCGAACGCGGCGACGCCCTGGTTCTCCAGCAGCCCCACGACCTCCTCGTAGGAGACGCCGAGCGCCTCCACGGCCGCGAGGTCGGCGCGGGCCTGTGTGTATCCACCGCTCACCGTGTTCCCACGGACGACGCCCCGTTCGGCGACGGCGTCGAGCGTGGTCCCAGGGCATCGCGCTGACGGTGCCGGGCGCGTCCGGCTCCTCCACGTACAGGGTGTCCCGGTGGGCGGGGTCCGTCACGCCCGTCGAGGCCCACAGCGGGCGCTGCTTGTCGGCACGGGCCCCGGCGAGCGCGGTCCACCGGCTGCCCGGGGGCTTCGTGCCGCCTGCCCCGCCGACCATCTCTTCGTACGCCTCGTGGGCGAGGCGCGCGTCGGCGAGCGCGGCGCGGCCCCTGAGGGCCAGCGCCTCCGGCGTCTCGAGCAGGGTCAGCCGCTTGTCGATCTCGGCGTCCGGACGGGAGACGAAGAAGGGGGCGACGGAGTGGACGGCGGACAGATCCAGGCCCGCCGCCCGCGCCTTCTCCAGGCCCGCCGGATAGGCGTGCATCACCTCGTAGTGACGTTCCAGCGAGAGGACCAGGGTGACGTCGACGCTGATCCCTAGCCCGGCGACCTCGGTGATCGCCGGGAGCGCAGCCTTCGTCGCCGGGACCCTGATCATCACGTCGGGGCGGTCGACGAGCCGGATGAGCTGTCTGGCCTCGGCGACGGTCGCGGCCATGTCGTGGGCCGACCGGGGATCGACCTGGACGGACACCCGGCCCTCCCGACCCTCCGTCGCGTCGTACACCGGCCGCAGGACGTCGGCGGCGGCGCGCACGTCGGCGGCCGCCGACGTCCGGACGGCCTCGTCGGCCGTCACCCCGCGCGCGGCGAGGTCGTCGAGCTGGTCCTCGTAGCCCTCGCCGGAGCCGATGGCGGCCCGGAAGACGGACGGGTCGGTGGTCACGCCGACGACGTGCCGCCTCGCGACCAGCTTCGCGAGGCCGCCGGAGGAGACACCGGTGCGGGGGAGGCCGTCGAGCCAGACGGCGACGCCCTCGTCGCCGAGGCGCTTCAGCGGATCCGTGACGAGGGCCGTCACGGCTGTTTCGGAGCTCACAGTGATCATCTTCCTTCAGGCGCTCGCGTCAACCGCGGACGGCGGCGAGTGATTCCCGCGCGGCGACGGCGTGCTCGGAGGTGAAGCCGTACGCGGCGGCCGGCGTCTCCGCGTCGGCGGAGCGCCGAGGGGTTCGAGAGAGACGATGCGGCCGTGGTCACCGACGTAGCGGTACCAGGTCGGACCGGTCCCCTCCTCGACCGCCACGCGGGCCCGCCCGGACGGCGGCAGTACACGCTCACGGTGTTCGCGCGGCTGTTCCTCGCACCACTCCACCGACGGCATCGACACCACCCGTGTGCCGACCGTTCCGCCTCCGGCCGCTCCCGGGCGCCGACGGCCGGCCGCACCGCGGAGCCCGTGGCGATCACGATCACCTCCGGGGTCCCGGCCGAGGACTCCTGCGGCACGTAACCACTCTTCGCGGACCCGGAGTCGGGCGCGTCCACCGGCACGCCCTGACGGGTGAGCACGGGCTCGATCGCGTTCTGTCCGGTCCATGGGCGAGAAGTCCTCGGCGAGAGGGCGGAATTGCTCTGACGCTTCCGAAGTCCAAGTCCGGCTGTTGCGGGGGTGGTCGGCGTGCGCCGGCCTCCGGCAGAACCGGGACACCGGCGGCGAGGACAGGGCGGGGCGACCGGGGGTGGAGGACATGGCGGAGAGAGACTTCCCGGACGACGGCCGGATCAAGACGTTCCTCTTGCGCGTCGACCACGGCCTGTCCGCCGTCGGCAAGGGCGACGGCGACTCGCAGGACCGCTCGCCACGATGCTGCCGCCGTGGCGAGCGGAGGGCGCACCCAGGGACACCCGATCCGGCACGGACGCCGCACGACCTCGTCGAGCAACTCGTCCATGCGCTCGGCGAGCGCGGCGAGCACCCGCCCCCGCAGCACCGGAATGATGCGGTGGGGCATCGGACCGTCCGGGGCGTTCGGGCCGAGCATGGGTTCCGGCAACAGGACTCACTCCCGCTCAGCCTCCAGGAACAGTGGTTGACAGGTACAGGCGTCAAGGGTGAGATTCCCGGTGATGGTGATCAACGATCTGACGGCGGCCGAGCGACGGGTGTGGGACGCCTTCCCGCTCGGCGCGGCGGTGGACTTCACGGCCGCCGACGGCGAGGCGGACGGCACCGGCTGGGGTCCCGAGCGGACCGTACGGGCCCGGGTGCTGCGGGCGTTGCTGCTCACCGCTCCGCAGCGCGAGGGCGAGGTCGCCGCCCTCAAGATCGAGGGCGCCCGGATCACCGGCGGACTGGAGCTGAAGTACGCGGCGATCGGCAGCGTGGTCCGGCTGAGCGGCTGCCACTTCGACGAGATCCCCGACTTCTCGGGCGCACAGTTCACCTACCTCAACCTGACCAGGTCCGTACTGCCCGGACTGCGTTCGGCGCGGGTACGGGTGGACGGCGGGCTGCGGTTGTCCGAGTGCCGCTTCCGGGGTCCGGTCCGGCTCACCGGGGCGCAGATCTCCGGGACCCTGTTCATGGAGCGCGCCGAGTTCACCGCGTCGGACGACGAGCCCGCGCTGCGGCTCAACCAGGCCGAGATCGGTGAGGAGTTGTGTGCCCCCGGGCTGCGCGCGCAGGGCGAGGTCAGGTTCGGCGGCGCCCATGTCGCCGGCGCGGTCGACCTCAGGCGGGCCCGGCTGCACCGGCCCGGCGGCACCGCGCTCAGCGCGGAGACACTCGCCACGGAGTCCGATGTCGTGCTCCGGCACGCGGACGTACGCGGCCGGGTGGAGCTGCGCGGCGCCCGGGTGGGCGGCCAACTGGACCTGGCGTACGCGCGGCTGTGCAATCCCGGCGCCGTGGCCCTGCGGATGAGCAGCGCCGTCGTCAGCGAACTGTGGCTGCGCGACGGCCCCGCGATGGAGGGCGTCCTCAACCTGCGCCGCGCCCAGATAGAGGTACTGGTGCTGGAGCCGGACATGCTCCCGCAGCAGGTCTTGCTGAACAGCCTCACCTACACCTCCCTGATCCCGCACGAGCCCGCCCAGCGACGGCTGCCCATGCTGGAGCGGGACGGGGAGGCGTATCTGCCGTACTCCTACGAGCAGTTGACGGCCGCGTACCGCAGGATCGGTGACGAGGACGCGGCCCGGCGCGTCCAGCTCGCGAAGCAGCGCCGCCATCGCGCCACGCTGCGCTGGTACGGGCGGCTCTGGGGCTACGTCCAGGACGCCGCCGTCGGCTACGGCTTCCGTCCGCTGCGCGCGGCCGTCTGGATCCTGTCGCTGATGGCGGTGGGGTCCGTCGCGTACGCGGTGCACCCGCCGGGTCCGCTGAAGGCGGACGAGGCCCCGCCGTTCAACCCGGTCGTCTACACCCTCGACCTGCTCCTGCCGATCATCGACTTCGGACAGGAACGGGCGTACGCGCCCGAGGGCCCCGGTCAGTGGCTGTCGTACCTGCTGGTCATCACCGGCTGGATCCTCGCGACGACGGTCGTCACGGGTGTGACGCGCAACCTCAGCCGCCAGTGACTCCCGCGTGTGGCTCCCGCTGCCCGACCGGCCGGCCGGCGTGCTGGGCGGCGAGGCGCACGGGCGCGTTCGGCGCGCCGTAGCCCTGGTGGCCGCCGTCCCGCTGGACGAGTTCGAAGAAGACCCGGCCGACGGTCTCGGTGTAGCAGTGGCGGAACGCCCCGTCCGCGTCACGGTCGTAGAGGATGCCGAGGTCGCGGTACGTCTCCAGCTCACCGTCCGCGAACACGAACCGTGCGGCCAGGTCGTCGTAGTAGTTCGCGGGGACGGCCAGCAGCCGGCCCCCGGCCGCGCGGAAGGCACGGGCCGCCGCGACCACGTCGTCCGTGGCGAGGGCGAGGTGCTGGGGGCGGGCGGTGTCGTCGGTCGGGGCGGGTCCGACACCGAGGACGATCCGGACGGTCCCGTCCTCGTTGGTGACCGGCCGGCTGCGGAACAGGCCGTAGGGGTCGGCGACATCGACGCTGCCGCCGGCCCGCAGGCCGAGCACCGTGCGATGGAAGAGGGCCGCCTCGTCGAACTGGTGCCAGGGCTGGGTCAGGGCGATGTGGTCGACGCGAGTGACATGGCCCGCGGCCCCGTTGTGGTCCACGGGCCGGAAGTCCGCGGTCCAGCTGGGGAGTCCGGGGCGGTCGGTCGCGCAGAAGAAGAGTTCCGTGCCGTCGGGGGCGGCCACCGCGTCCAGGGCCGCGTCCTCGGCGGCGCGGCGGCGCGGCAGCACCGGTGCGAGCAGGGCCTCGGCGCGGCGGGCGGCGCCGGCCGGGTCCGGTGACTCCAGTCCGATCGCGGCGAGCTGGGTGCCGTCGCGCCGGGCGGCCGGGCCGGTGTTGACCAGGACCCGCGCGTCGCCCTGCCGCCAGAGGTCGACCGGCTTGCTGCGGTGCCGGGCGGTCCGGGCGAAGCCGAGCGCGTCGAGCAGCGCGCCCACCGGTTCGGCGTCGGGCGTGACCAGTTCGGCGAAGGCGACTCCCGTGGGCACCACACGTTCCGGCAGCGCGGTGAGGCCCGCCGCCTCCTGGAGCATCAGCAGCGAGCGGTGGGCGTCCACGGCGGTGGGGCCGGCCTCGGCCTGCCGGAAGACGTCGTTGAAGACCTCCAGCGACAGCGGGCCGTCGTAGCCGGCCGCCATGACGTGCCGCACCAGGGCGGTGACGTCCAGGCCGCCCTGGCCCGGGAAGCAGCGGTAGTGCCGGCTCCACTGCAGCACGTCCATCGCCAGCAGCGGCGCGTCGGCGAGCTGCAGGAAGAAGATCTTCTCGCCGGGGATGTTCTCGACGGCCTGGGGATCGGAGCCCCGGGCCAGGATGTGGAAGCTGTCCAGGCAGGTGCCGAGCGCCGGATGGCCGGCCGCCTCCACGATGCGCCACGCGTGGTCGTACGTGCTGACGTGCCGTCCCCAGGCCAGCGCCTCGTACGCGACCCGGACGCCGAACTCCTGGGCCAGGTCCGCCAGTTGGCGCAGGTGGTAGGCGGCGAGCGCGTCGTCGTCCTCGGCGAGCGGATGCACGCTGGAGCAGACGAGCACCGTGGCGCAGCCGAGCCGCTCCATCAGCTCGAACTTGTGGCGGGCGCGCCGCAGGTTCTCCTCGAACAGCTCCGCCGGTACGGCCTCGATGTCCCGCATCGGCTGGTAGAGGTCGATGCCCAGCCCCAGATCCGCGCAGCGCGCCCGTACCTCCTCGGGCGTGAGCGGACTGGCGAGCAGGTCGTTCTCGAAGATCTCCACCCCGTCGAAGCCGGCCCGCGCGGCGGCGGTGAGCTTCTCGGTGAGGGACCCGCTGAGGGAGACGGTGGCGATGGACGTACGCACGGGGGAACTCCTTGGGACGAGGGGCGCGCCCGGCCCCGGCAGGGGCGCGGGGCGGGACAGGGTGCGGCTCCGCCGCGTGGGCGCGACCAGCCACGACGGACGTGCGGCCGACACACGGGACCAGCCGTCGCGGCGCTAGTTACGGGCTCCCGCGACCCCGGCCAGCTCGCCGATGTCCGCCAGCATCCGCGCGGCGTCCGGCTCACGCCCGGTGAACAACCGGAACGCGTCGGCGGCCTGGAACACCGCCATCCCTCCCCCGTCGAGCGTGGCGCAGCCAAGATCCCGCGCGGCCCTCAACAGCTCCGTCTCCAACGGCCGGTACACCACCTCCGCGACCCACAGCCCGGGACGCAGCAGCTTCGCGGCGAACGGGAGCCCGGGATGCGCGGCCATCCCCGTCGGCGTCGCGTGGACGATCCCGTCGGCCTCCCCCAGCAGTGCCGGGAGTTCGTCCGGCGCCGCCGCGGCGGCCCGTCCCGGGCCGAAGTGGCGGTTGAGGGCGGCGGCGAGGCCGGTGGCCCGGTCGGGCATCGCGTCGACGACGGTGACGTGCTCCGCGCCGAGCGTGAGCGTGGCGTGGGCGACGGCCGCGCCCGCGCCACCGGCGCCCAACTGGACCACCTTCTCCAGCGGGGCGTCGGGCAGGCCGCGGGCGAAGGACGCGGCGAAGCCGGTGACGTCCGTGTTGTGGCCGACGGCACGGCCGTCCTCGAAGACGACGGTGTTGACCGCGCCGAGCGCGGCGGCCTGCGGGGCGAGGGCGTCGAGGTGCTCGATGACGAGCTGCTTGCACGGGTGGGTGATGTTCAGTCCGTCGAAGCCCAGGTCGCGGGCGGCGCGTACGAGGTCGCCGACCGCCTCCGGCCCCACCCCGAGGTCGTGGATGTCGATCAGGCGGTACACATAGCGCAGCCCCTGCCGGTCGGCCTCCCGCTGGTGCAGGGCGGGGCTGAGCGAGGGCCCGATGCCGGAGCCGACGAGGCCGACGAGATACGAGTCCTGCTCAGCGGCATGGTTCGAGACCTGGGACACGACGGGTCCTCCTGAGCGACCGACTAATGTACGAACTAGTACGTTAGTCATAGCATCCGGGATCGCACCAGGGAAGGCCCCGCCGCAGGCACGGCCGGCGGACCGGGGGCGGAACGGGCGACTCGGCGCCGGGCCGCGGGGCGAGGGCTTCTACAATCGCGGGCACTGGCCCCTTGCCCGAAGGAACGCGATGACCAGCGTCGAAGAACCGGCACGACCGAACGGGCGCATCCGTGACGCCGCCCGCACCAGGGCCGAGATCCTCGACGTCGCGACCGCGGAGTTCGCCCGTTCCGGCTTCGCCGGTGCCCGGGTCGACGAGATCGCCGCCCGGACCCGCACCACCAAGCGGATGATCTACTACTACTTCGGCGGCAAGGAGCAGCTGTTCACCGCCGTTCTGGAGCGGGCGTACTCCGTGATCCGGCAGACGGAGCAGGAGCTGGACGTCGAGCACCTGGACCCGGTCGCGGCCATCCGCCGGCTCGCCGAGGTGACGTTCGACCACCACGAGGCGCACCCCGACTTCATCCGCCTGGTGAGCATCGAGAACATCCACGAGGCCGAGCACATCGCCTCGTCCGAGATGCTCGGCAGGATCGGCTCGCCCGCGCTGGACGTGATCCGCCGGATCCTGGCGTCGGGCCGCGAGTCGGGCCTGTTCACGGCCGACGTCGACGCCGTCGACCTGCACGCGATGATCAGCTCCTTCTGCTTCTTCCGGGTCGCCAACCGGCACACCTTCGGCGCCCTCTTCGGGCGCGACCTGGTGGACCCCGGTCGGCGCGAGCACTACCGCACCATGCTCGGCGACATGGTGATCGCGTATCTGACGGCGGACCGCGCGGCGGACTGAGGCCGCCCGCCCCGGCGGGACACCCCGGCCCGGCGGCCGGTCGCGACCCGGTTCCCGTCGCCCCCCGGTTCACGTCGACTCGCCCCGGCCCGCGCCGACCGGGGCCGGGCAGTCCGCATCGGAAGAACCTTCGGCGCCACCTCTTGACACCCGGGAAACGTCGGCGCAACATCCGTAGCCAACCGCTACTAACTATCCAGTGGGTTAATTAGCCGGGTCGCACCCGGCACGGCCGCCCCGTCACCCCCAGGGGTCCGGCACCCCTCCCCGCCGGCACCCCCTGCATGCCGCCGCCCCACTCCGCCTACGGTGGAGAACCCTCGAAGGAGTACGCCGTGTCCGTCCCCGCCGCACCGCCCGGCCAGCCCAGGAAGGCCGCCACGGCCGCCTGGATCGGCAGCGCCCTGGAGTACTACGACTTCTTCATCTACGGCAGCGCCGCCGCCCTGATCTTCCCGACGGTCTTCTTCGACGAGTCCGACCCGGCCACCGCGACCCTGCTGTCACTGGCCACGTTCGGTGTGGCGTACGCGGCGCGGCCGATCGGCGCGCTGGTCCTCGGGCACTTCGGCGACCGGCTGGGCCGCAAGAAGATCATGGTCTTCACGCTGATCCTGATGGGTGTGTCGACGTTCCTGATCGGCTGCCTGCCCACTCGCGACCAGGTCGGCACCCTCGCCCCGGTCCTGCTGGTGCTCTGCCGTGTGCTCCAGGGCATCTCGGCCGCCGGCGAGCAGGCCAGCGCGAACTCCATGACGCTGGAACACGCACCGTCGGACCGGCGTGGCTTCTTCACGAGCTTCACCCTCAGCGGCACCCAGGGCGGGCAGCTGCTGGCCACCCTCGTCTTCATCCCGATCGCGGCGCTCCCCGAGGACCAGCTGCTGTCCTGGGGCTGGCGCGTCCCGTTCTGGCTGAGCATCGCCGTCGCCGTCGTCGGCTACGTCATCCGCCGCACCCTGGACGAGACCCCGGCCTTCACGCAGCAGACCGAGTCCGAGGGCGTCGCGAAGCTGCCGCTCGCCGTCCTGCTGCGTGAGCACTGGGCGGACGTCCTCCGGGTGATCGCGGGCGCGCTGGTCGCCTCGGTCTCCACGATCTTCACCGTGTGGGCGCTGGCGTACGGGACGAGCGAGTCGGTCGGCATGTCCCGTTCCGCCATGCTGTGGGTGGGCGCGCTCGCCAACCTGGTCGCGCTCGGCGCGATCCCGCTGTGGGCCACGCTCTCCGACCGCATCGGCCGCCGTCCGGTCTTCGCGTTCGGCGCGGCGGGCAGCGCGGTGATGATGTTCGTCTACCTGTGGGCCATCTCGACCGGCACCTACCCGCTGGTCCTCGCCCTCGGCATCGTCACCTTCGGCGTCGTCTACAGCGCCGCCAACGGCATCTGGCCCTCGTTCTACGGCGAGATGTTCTCCACCCGCGTCCGGCTGTCCGGCATGGCCATCGGCACCCAGATCGGCTTCGCGGTCGCCGGTTTCGCCGTCACCTTCGCCGCGCAGATCGCCGGCCCGGACGGCGACGACTGGTTCGCCGTGGCCTTGTTCACCGCGGCCCTGTGCGTCCCGCCGGTCATCGCCGCCCTCACCGCCCGGGAGACCCACCGGATCCCGACCGAACTCCTCGGTGCCCGCACCCCGTGCGAGAAGAACGACCGGGAGCGCGTCGCGGCCTGAGCCCCCGGCCGTTTGCGGCACGGGTGCCCGGACACCCCCGAGGTGTCCGGGCACCCGTGCGCGCCCAAGGGTCCGCGAGAGCGACCCCGGCGCGGGGAGCCTCGCAGGTCGGGAGCATGATGACCGCACCGCCGCGACCGAGCGGCACCGCTACCGGGGGCAGGATGCGACGCGCCGAGGATCCGTACAGACAGACCCCTCCCCCGTGGCAGGGATGGCCGTCGGCCGGGACGAGCCGGCGGCGCTGGAGGATCGCGCTGCTCGTGCCGCTGGCCGGCGTGGTCGGCTGCGGTCTGCCTCTGCTGCTCGTGGCGGGCGCGTTCACCCTGCTGCTGGTGGTGAGCCGTCTGTCGGTTCCCGTTCCCGACGGGGAGCCTCTCGCGCTGAGCCGCTCCGAGCTCACCGGCACCTGGGTCGACGAGCGGGGTGGGCGGCTGACCCTGGAGCAGGACGGGACGTTCGCGTCGGACGACATCTGCGGCGACTTCGACGACAACGACGACGACCCGTTCGACGAGGTCCTGGCCCCGGCCCCCGGTGAGGGCGGATGGGAGCACGACGACACCGGGGACGACGTCGACGCGGGCGATCCCGTCTCGACGGTCCACCTCACCTTCGCCCCCTCCGGGATCTGGAGCAGGTACGAGGCCCGGGGTACGTCGAAGGACCTGGCCCTGTGGACCTACATCGGCGATCCCGACGAAGGCCGGCTGTGCGTCCTGGAGAGGACGGGCGACGGCGCGGCGGACGGCGGCTAGGGACGGGGCGGATCCCGAGAGTGGCCCAGCCGGATCCCGAGGTAGACACTGTCTACGCACCCTGGTAGACAGTGTCTATGAGCGAGACGAACACGGGACTCCGGTCCCGGCTGGTCGAGGTCGGCGTCGAACTGGTGACGACGGAGGGCGTCCAGGCGCTCTCCCTGCGGGAGATCGCGCGGCGGGCGGGGGTGTCGCACGGGGCGCCGCGCCGCTACTTCCCCACCCATCTGGAGCTGCTGTCCGCCATCGCGCGCCGGGGCTTCGAGGACCTGGCCACCCGCGGGACGGCCGCACTCGGGGACGGTACGGCGAGCCCGCGCGAGCAGATCACCACGCTGGGGCACGTGTACCTCGACTTCGCGCTCACCCGGCGGGGCATGCACGAGTTGATGTTCCGTCACGACCTGCTGGAGAGCAACGAGTTGGGGTTGCGAGACGCCAGCCTGCCGATCTTCGCCCTACTGGTGGACCTCGTCGGACGGGCCCGGCCCGACGCCGACGCCCGGCTGTGCGCCGGCGCCCTGCTGGCGAACCTCTACGGCATCGCCCAGCTGTGGACCTGGGGCAGCCTCCAGCTCACCACGGGCGCCGACGACTTCGCCCCGCTGCTGCGCACCGCGCTGGACGCGCACCTGGGCAGCGAGGACCGATGACGGCGACCACCGCGGAGCCCGGCGCCGGAAGTGCCGCACGGGCATCCGCGCCCCACCGCCGTCTCACCCTCGCCAACAGCGTGCTCGGCGCCGTGCTGGTCGCCCTCGACGGCACCGTCCTGACGATCGCCCAGCCGGAGCTGCGCCGTGATCTGGACGCCGGCCTCACCGAGGTGCAGTGGACCAGCACCGGCTATCTGATCGCCGTGGCGGGGCTGCTGGTGTTCGCGGGACGGCTGGGCGACCGGTTCGGACATCAGCGCGTCTTCGCCTGGGGCGTCCTGGGGTTCGGCGCAGCCTCGGCCGCCATCGGGTGCGCGCCCGATGTGGGCTGGGTGATCGGGCTGCGGGTCGTCCAGGGCGTCTTCGGCGCGCTGCTGCAGCCCGCCACGCTCGGGATGCTGCGGGCCGCGTATCCCCCCGACCGGCTGGGGATGCCCATCGCGCTGCGGACCAGCGCCATCGGGGTGGCGGTCGCCGCCGGTCCGCTGGTCGGCGGTGCGCTCGTCGCCCAGCTGGGCTGGCGGGCGGTGTTCTTCCTCAACGTCGTTCCGGCCCTGGTCATGGGCCTGCTGGCCCTGACGGTACGCACCCCGCGGGCGCGGGGCACGAGGAGGTCCGCGGGCCCCGGGCTCGACCTGCCCGGCGCCGCGCTGCTCGCGGTGGCCCTGGCCGCGCTCGTGCACACGCTGACCGGGCTGCCGGAGCACGGCTGGACGGTGACCGGTGTGCTCGGTCTGCTGATCGCGGCCGCGTCCGGTTTCGTCCTCGTACGGCACGAACGGCGTACACCCGATCCGCTGCTGCCGCCCGCCCTGCTCGGCTCGGTGCCCGTGCGCGCGGCGCTCGGCGCGCTGGTGGCCGCCTCGGCGGCGATGCTCGGCGCGCTGTTCGTGTGCAGCTTCGTCCTGCAGGACGTCCTCGGCATGGACCCGCTGCGCACGAGCCTGGTCGCGCTGCCCGGCGGCGTCATGATGGTCCTCGGGGCGCCGCTGTCGGCCGTCCTGCTGCGCCGGAGGGGCGCCCGCACCACGGCCCTGGCGGGCACGGTGCTGCTGGCCTCCGGTGTGCTGTCGCTGGCCCGACTCGGCCCGGGCTCGTCCACGGTGGTGACCGGGGGCGGATTCCTGCTGCTGGGCGCCGGTTTCGGCGCGCTGATGGTCACCGCGACCGCGGTCGTCGTACGGCAGGCGCCGCCGGAGTCGGCGGGGGTGGCGGGCGGGCTGCAGCAGACCGCGATGAACGTCGGCCCCGCGCTGGGGGTGGCGGCCGCGACCTCGCTCATGCCGCTCGGCACGGGTCCCGCCCTGCTGTTCCTGGCCGGCGTGGCCGCGCTCGGCGCGCCTCTCGCCCTGCGAATGCCCCGACCCGCCCGACCCACCGGGGATGGAACGCGATCAGTGCGGAACGATGAGGACAACAGCGATGAACGAGAGCCGTGACCCGGGCGACCGGAGGAGAACCACCATGCAACGACTGCGCCGAGAGGTCGAGCCGCGCGAGGCGGGCCTCGACCCGAAGACCCTGGCTCGTCTGGACGCCTACCTGGCCCGGCAGGTCGACGAGGGCCGCCTGCCCGGCTATCTGCTGTCCCTGGCGCGCGGCGGTCGCGTCGCCCACCTGACGACGTACGGGCAGCGTGACCGCGAGGCGGGGCTCCCCGTGGAGACGGACACGGTGTGGCGGGTCTACTCGATGACGAAGCCCGTCACGTCGGTCGCCGCGCTGATACTGATCGAGGAGGGGAAGCTCTCGCTCGCGGACCCGGTCTCCCGCCACCTCCCGGAGTTCGCCGAGCCGCGCGTGTACGAGTCCGGGTCGGGTGCCGACGTCCGGACCCGTCCCGCCGAGGGGCCGATCCTCGTCCGCCATCTGATGACCCACACGTCGGGCCTGACGTTCGGCTTCTACCACGACCATCCCGTCGACGCGCTCTACCGCGACGCGGGCCTGGAGAACTCCGTGCGGCCGGGCGCGACCCTCGCGCAGACGTGCGCGGAGTACGCGCGCCTGCCGCTGCAGTTCGAGCCGGGCTCGCAGTGGAACTACTCCGTCTCCACCAACGTCCTCGGCCGGATCGTCGAGGTGGTGTCGGGGCAGGACCTCGACACGTTCTTCGCCGAGCGGATCCTCGGCCCGCTCGGCATGACGGACGCGGGCTTCCAGGTCGGCCCCGAACAGGCGGGCAGGCTGGCGGAGTTGTACGGCGAGCAGGAGGACGGCTCGATCGCGCGCGTGCCGGGGCTGCCGCTGCGCGGCGGCCGGCCGCGCTTCCTCTCCGGCAGCGGCGGCCTCGCCGCCACCGCCCGGGACTACCACCGTTTCGCCGAGTTCCTGCGCCGGCGCGGTGAACTCGACGGCGTACGGGTGCTCTCCGCCGAGTCCGTCGACCTGATGACCACCAATCAGCTGCCGGGAGGCGTCGACATCCACACGCACGGCAGCGCGTTCCACCGGCAGCCGGGCAACGTGGGCGTCGGCTTCGGGCTCGGGGTGTCCGTCGTCATCGATCCCGCCGTCACCGAGTACCCGTCCTCGGCGGGCACCTTCGGGTGGACCGGGGCCGCGACGACGATCTTCTGGGTGGATCCGCGGCGGGACCTGACAGTGCAGTTCATGACCCAGGTGCGGCGACGGTCGTCGTTCTCGGTGTATCCAGAGCTCAGGCGGCTGGTGCACGAGGCGGCGAGCTGAAGAGGCGGTGAGCTGAACCCGGGCCCGGCCGCGCTCCTCCGCCTGGTTCACCGGGCCCCGGGTCGTCTCGCCGTCAGGTGAACTCCACACCGGACCGGGCCAGTTCGGACAGCCACACCCGGGAGCGCTCTCCCGTCTCCGCGCCCCGGCTCAGGCCCGCCGGAAGCGATCCGTCCAGGATGTGTCCCACTCCGAGGGCCAGGGGGCGGGAGACCAGGCGGGCCATCGCGCTCTCCTCCTCCGTGCCGACGGCGTCGAGGAGGTGGCGGCCGGACCAGCGCGTGCCCGACGCGGCCCGTACGTCGAGGGAGACGGCGAGGACGACCCGGTCACGGTCGGCGTCGGTCGTCGGATGGCGGGCGGCCAGTTCGCCGGCCAGGGCGGCGATGCGCCGGTCGTCGCCCGTCTCCAGCTCCGCGAACACCGGCGCCCAGGCCGCCAGCCAGCCGTCGAGGCGGAGGGTGCCCCGGACGAAGGTCCGCGGTTTCCAGGCCGGCGGGATTCCGTACTGGGCGACGAAGGGCACGCTGTCGCGGTTGGGGTAGGCCTCGAAGGTCTCGCCGTCGATGACATGGGGGCGGGTGGCCGTCCAGGGGCGGTCGGCCGTGGTCTCGGCGCCGTCCTCGATGTAACGGGCGGGCGAGCGCAGGGCGTTCAGCACACCGGCCGGTGCCCAGCTGAAGCGGTACCTGAAGTCGTTGGGCACGGCCGGGACGCCGCCGCAGTACGAGGTGAGCGAGTAGGAGGCGGGCGTCTGCGGCCCGATCGCGCGGGTGGCCCGGTCGATCAGACTGTGCGCGAAGAGGTGGTCGATGCCCGGGTCCAGGCCCGCCTCGGTGAGCACGGCGACCCCGGCGGCGCGGGCCGCCGGGACCCGCGCCACGATCGCGTCCGAGACGTAGCTGGAGCAGGCGAAGTGGGCCCGCGCCCCGACGCACGCCCCGAGCAGGGGCCCGTGGTCAGGCGCCGGGAGCATCGAGACCACGATGTCGCCCGGTGCCAGCTCGGCCGCGAGGGCCGGCAGGGTGTACGCGCGGGGCTCGGCGCGGCCCGTCAGCCCCAGCGCGGCCAGGGCCTGCCGGGCGCGCTCCTCGCTGCGGTGCCACAGCCGTACCCCGGCGGCACTGTCGCACAGCGCCGCCAGGCCGCTGCCCGTGGACAGTCCGGCTCCGACCCAGTGGACGGTACCGCTCGCGGGAACCACCTCGGCGGTCATCGGGGCACCTACCTCTCCGTGAGCCCCAGTCCGGCGCTCACCTGACGGAAACGATCCAGACACCGGCCCCACGCCCCGCCGGTGCCGAAGGCCGACAGCTGCGGCAGCAGCGCGGCCGAGAAGTCGGTGCTCGCCTCCCGGGGCAGCAGGGAGGGCAGGTTATCGATGGCGATGAGGTCGAGCGGAGGGTGCTCGCGCAGCCGCCGTACGGGGTGGTCCCACTCCGTGGTCGTGTCGTAGACCGGCAGCACGTTCATGGGCGAGCCGACGTCGACGGTGACGTCCGAGAGGGTCCGCAGACGACGGTCCGGGCCGTCGAGGTCCTTGTCCGTCAGGAACGGCGGGACCGGGCTCGTCGTCAGGACCGTGTTCACCATCAGGTCGTGGGCGAGCAGGGCCCGGCGGTCCAGGTCGCGGGTCTCGGCCAGGTCCCAGCAGGTCGGCTCGACGCCCGCCTCGCCCAGCGCCACCCGGGCACCCTGGCCGCTGCGGCCCAGGGCGCCGATCACCAGCGCGGTCAAGTCACCCTCCGACGATCGGAGTTCGGCCTCCATCGCCTCCTTGGAGGTCGGCTGCAGAGGGGCGCGCAGGGCGCCCCGGTGGTGCAGCACGGCGAGCGCGGCGCCCAGATAGCCCGCCCAGAAGCCGAAGGCGGCGAGCCTGCGGCCCCGCTCGTCCACCAGGTACTCCAGGTCGAGCAGTGCTCCGCCGCCGGCCGCGAACCTGCGCAGCAGCGCCTCCGCTCCGGGCTGCCCCTTGTAGGCGTGCCCGAAGAAGATGTGCCGATGCGTCAGCTCGGGTGGTGTGTCCGGGAGTTCCTTCAGTCCCACGATCACCGCGTCGGCCGGCGCGGAGACCCAGGAGCCGGGGCCGGCGACCTGGCAGCCGGCCTCCTGGTACTCCTCCACCGGGAAGATCCGCTGGGCGGACTCCTCGACGGTGATCCGTACTCCGCTCGCGGTGAGCCGCCGGGCGTCGGACGGCACGATCGGGGTGCGGCGTTCGGTGGTGCGGGTCTCGTGGCGGAGCCACAAGTGGACAGCGGTCATACGAGGTTGGCCTCCGGGCGCAGGGTGTCGGCCGTGAACCGGTCGACGCTCAGCGGGCTGATGTCGACGAAGGGTACGCGCCCGAGGTACAGGTCGCGGACCACCTCGCCGACCGCCGGGCCCTGGAGGAACCCGTGGCCGGAGAACCCGGTCGCGTACAGGAAGCGCGAGCACGAACCGGCCTCGCCGATCAGGGCGTTGTGGTCCGGGGTGATCTCGTACAGGCCGGCCCAGCCGCCCGTGCGGCGCAGGTCGAGCAGGCCGGGGGCGCGGCGCTCCATGGCCTCATAGAGGCGGGGGATCCAGCGGTCGTGGGTGTCGGTGGAAAAGCCGGGGCGTTCGTCGGGGTCGGACATCCCGACGAGGAGGCCGGGGCCCTCGGTGTGGAAGTAGAGGCTGCTGGTGAAGTCGATCGTCATGGGGAGGCCGGGCGGGAGGCCGGGGACCGGTTCCGTGACGGCGATCTGGCGGCGCAGGGGCTCCACGGGGAGGTCGACGCCGACCATGGCGCCGATGGACCGGGACCAGGCGCCGGCCGCGCACACGACCGTGTCGGTGACGATCCGGCCCTTGCTCGTGACCACGGCGGTGATCGTGTCCCGCCAGGTCTCGATGCCCAGGACCTCGCAGTTGCGCAGCACGGTCGCCCCGTTGCGGCGGGCCCCGGCGGCGTAGCCGTGGACAACGGACTCCGGCGTGCAGTGCCCGTCGTCGGGCGAGAACGCGGCGGCGAGCAGGCCCTCGGTGGAGATCAGCGGGGAGAGCCGCCGGGCCTCGACCGGGTCGAGCATGCGGCTGGGTACGCCCAGGTCGTTCTGGAGCCGGACGCCCGCCTCGAACTGGGCGACCTCGCCGGGGGTCGACAGGAGGAAGAGGTAGCCGACCCGGTGCAGCCCGATGTCGTGGCCGAGTTCCTGCCGGAAGCGGCCGAACGCCTCCAGACTGCGGGCGCCGAGCTGGATGTTGAGTTCGTCGGAGAACTGCGCGCGGACCCCGCCGGCGGCCCTCGCGGTCGATCCGGAGGCCAGTTCGTCGCGTTCGACGAGGACGACGTCCTCCACTTTGGCGGCGGCCAGGTGGTGGGCGATGCTCGTCCCGATGACGCCTCCGCCGATGACGACGACCCGTGCGCTGCGGATCACGAACGCTCCCTTCGCCCGACCCCGGCCGGACGACCCGACCGAGTCAGGTCTTCCACCACGGACGAACGTTCATGCGGAGCGCCGGTGTACCGGCCGTGCGGGGGCACCGCTCGTGGGGCGTTCCGGGCGGGCGCGGCGGCCGGTGTCGGAGCCTCGGGCCGTCTCCGGGACGGCCGCCGCGCGGACCCCGGCGCTCAGGAGGAGTGGACCACGGCGTCCAGGTGCGGCAGGTAGTGGTCGAGCCGCTCCCGCTTGGTGCGCAGGTAGGTGATGTTGTCCTCGCAGGGCGTGATCAGCAGTGGCACCTGCTCGGCGACCGTGATGCCGTGGCGCAGCAGCGCCTCCCGCTTGCGCGGGTTGTTCGACATCAGCCGGACCGACCGTATGCCGAGGTCGTGCAGCATCTCGGCGGCCACCCGGTAGTCGCGGGCGTCCACCGGCAGGCCGAGGGCGAGGTTGGCCTCGACGGTGTCCAGGCCCTCGGCCTGGAGCTTCATCGCCTGGAGCTTGGCGAGCAGGCCGATGCCGCGGCCCTCGTGGCCGCGCAGGTAGACGAGAACGCCGCGGCCCTCGGCGACGATGGCCCGCAGGGCGCTGTCGAGCTGCTCACCGCATTCGCAGTGCTGGGAACCGAACGCGTCACCGGTCAGGCACTCCGAGTGCAGCCGTATGAGAATTCCCTCACCGTCGCTGATGTCGCCGTACACCAGTGCCACTTGTTCCTCGCCGCGGTCCTGGTCGAGATAACCTACGGCCTCGAAGTCGCCGTACGTCGTGGGCAGGGGGGCGTTCACCACACGTACGGCGCCGGAGGACTGGGCATTCGTGCCGAGTACACCAACATTTTCTGTCATGATCTGTTCCAATCTGGTAAGCCCTGGCGTCATGCGAAAATGACGGAGCATCAGCAGAGACGAAAGGCCGTGAAATGATGAGCAGTTCGAGTCTTGTTCCGACGGACACCACCGCGGACGTCCGCGCGCGGGGGACACGGGCGGGCGGCCCCCAGGTCGCGGTGCTTCCCGTCGGCAGCTACGAGCAGCACGGCCCGTATCTGCCGCTGGCCACCGACACACTCGTCGCCTGCGCCATATCCCGGGAGATAGCGGCCGCGTATCCGGTGCACCTCCTGCCGCCGGTGACCATCGCCTGCTCGCACGAGCACGCGGCCTGGCCCGGCACCGTCAGCATCTCCGCGACGACCCTGCACGCGATGGTCCGCGACATCGCCGCGTCCCTGCGCCGCTCGGGCGTCGAGGCTCTGGTGGTGGTGAACGGTCACGGCGGGAATTATGTCCTGGGCAACGTCGTCCAGGAATCCACCGCGGCGGGACATCGAATGGCGCTTTTCCCGGCGATGGAGGACTGGGAAGCCGCCCGTGAACGGGCGGGCGTAGAGACCTCGCTGCTCAGTGATATGCATGCGGGAGAAATAGAGACCTCCATACTTCTGCATTGCCATCCCGAATTGGTCCGGCCCGGTCACGAGACCACCGATTTCCTTGCCGACGACCGCCGTCATCTCCTCTCCCTCGGTATGTCGGCCTACACCGATTCCGGTGTCATCGGCCGTCCGTCCCTGGCATCCGCCACGAAGGGGAAGGAGTTGCTGGCAGGGTTCGTCCATTCCTTCGGTGCGTACTTCTCGTTGGTCACCTCGGACGCCTGGGACACGGGTACGGTTCCGCCCGGGACGTCCTCGGCGACCGCCTCGTCCGCCGGCTGACGGCGGGCCCGCAGGGAGCCGTACCAGCGTCCGACGAGTACGAGGGCCCCCGGGAGGGCGGCCGCGAAGCTGAGCACACCGTAGACGACGGCCACGGTCAGGCCCTGGGAGGCGCCGAGGCCCGCGGCGCCGAAGGACCACGCGGTGACGCCCTCGCGGGGGCCCCAGCCGCCGACGTTGAGCGGCAGGCTCATGGCGATCAGGGCCAGCAGCGCGAGGGGCAGCAGTTCCAGCGCGGTCGCGTCGGACCCGGCGACGCGTGCGGCGAGCAGGAACGTCGCCACGTATCCGGCCAGCACCGCCACCGAGGAGAGCAGCACGGCCGGGCCGCTGTCGCGGTTCAGCAGCGCGCCGCGCGCCTCGGTGAGCGCGGCCCGGACCCGGCGGCCCCGGCCCCGGCCCGTGCCCGGCCCGCGGACCGCGCGGACCGCCGCCCGGATCGCGAACGCGCCCAGCACGACGAGCGCGGTCAGGCCCGCCGCGTGGCGGGTCTGTTCCAGGACCGGCGAGGGCAGCACCAGCAGAACCGTTACACCGACGACCGCCAGCACCAGCTGGCCCGCGGTGCGCTCGATGACCACCGCGCGCACGCCCCGGCCCATGTCCCCGGAGTCCCGGCCGTGCCGCACCGCGCGGTGCACGTCGCCGAGGACACCGCCGGGCAGGGCCGCGTTGAGGAACAGCGAGCGGTAGTAGTCCGCGACGGCCGGCCCGAGGGGGAGCGCGAGCCCGAGCGCCCGCGTCACCGCGCACCAGCGCCACGCGCTGCACACCGTGGTGAACACGCCGATCGCGACGGCCGCCGCCAGCGTGCCGCCGTCGATCCGCCGCAGCCCGTCCACGAACACGCCGGTCCCCATCCGCCAGAACACGACGACGAGGATGGCCGTTCCGGCGAGCGTGCCGAAGTGGGTGCGCAGGGCGCGGACGAGGCCGGAGGAGGAGCGGGAGCCTGCGGGGGCGTCCGGCGAGGAGGCGTCGGAAGCGGCACCGACGGGAAGCCGCTCCCCCACCGTCCGCTCCGGGCCACCGGCCGCCGGGCCCCGCTCGGCACGTGCGCCCGGGACGCATGCGCGCACGCGGTCCGCCGGCGGGCGGATCCCGGCCGTCTCCTCCACCGGCGCCGTCATGAGGCTCCGCCCGTCGGCCGGGGCAGGGCCAGCAGATCGCTGTGGTGGACGACGACCCGGAGGTCGCCGGCCGCGACGGCGTCGAGGCGGTCGCGCAGGTAGGCGTCGGCGCGCGCGGTGAGTTCGGGGCGCTGCTCGCAGGCGGCGCCGACCCAGCCGCGCAACCACTCCTCGGTGAGGGCGGGATGGCGCGCGTCGAGCTGCCAGGAGCTCGGGTGGACGCGGACCGTGGCGCCCCGCTGGGCGAAGGCCTCGCAGGCCGTGGTGATCGCGTCCGGGCCGAGCAGGTCGCTGGCGCGCTGGTGGGCGTTGAACGCCTCCGCGATCTCGGCGTCCATCGGGTGGGCGGGAGCGAAGTCCACGCGGCCCACGACCGACAGGGTGAGCAGGGCGGGGACCCCGGCGCCCGCGCAGGCCGCGGCGAGCGCCTCGATCTCCTCGCGGGTGAGGACGTCGAGGAGCGCGGACGCGGTGACCAGCGAGGCACCGGCCAGGTCATGGGCCGTCAGCCGCCCGATGTCGCCGCGCCGTGTGGTGACCGTGACCGGGCTGCCGTCGGCGGCCGCGCGGGGCGCCCGCGCGACGGCCAGCCGCAGCAGGTTCGGGTCCTGGTCGTGCAGGACCCACCGCTGGGCGCCGTCGAGCCGGGGCGCGAGCCAGCGGCCCATCGAGCCGGTGCCGCAGCCCAGGTCGTGGATCGTCAGCCCGGTGGCCCGCCCGGGCAGGTTCGCCAGGCGGATCCGCAGCGGGTCCAGCAGCTCCGCCGCGCGGGCGTCGGCGTCGGCGCTCTCGCGCAGTTCCAGCCACTGCGGCGCGTACTGGTGGTCCTCGGGCTCCGGGGTCGTGCCGCCGCGCCCCGCCATGCTCAGCGCGGTCACGGCGGCGGACGCGCCGGCCACCGCGGCGGTGGCCCCCACGGACAGGGGGCCGCCGTCGGACGCGGTCATGTCGGCGGATGTGATCATGCGGCCCTCCGGGGTTCCTGCCTCAGCCGTCCCAGCACATGGGCGAGGCTGCGGGCCGTGGTCGCCCACCCGTCCAGCGCGGCCCGGCGGCCGCGCGCGGCCGCCTTCAGCCGGCGCCGCACGTCGGCCTCACCGAACCAGCCGCGCAGCTCCGTCGCGATGGCCGCGGGGTTCTCCGGCGGCACGAGGATGCCGGGCACCCCGCCGTCGGGGGCGCGGCCGACGGCCTCGGGGAGACCGCCGACGTCCGAGGCCAGTACGGGGATGCCCCGCGCGAGGGCCTCGGTGACCGCCATGCCGTAGGTCTCGGCGTAGGAGGTGAGGACCATGAGGTCGGCGGCGGCGTAGCTGGCGTCGAGTTCCGCGCCGGCCTGCGGTCCGGCCAGGTGGAAGCGGTCCTCCAGGCCGAACTTCGCGATCAGCGTGCGGATGTGGTCGACGTACTCGGGCTCCTGGTCGAGGCTGCCCACCAGGACACAGCTCCAGCGCAGTTCCGTGACGGTCGCGAGGGCCTCCACCAGCCGGTGCTGCCCCTTGCGCGGGGTGACCGCGGCCACGCACAGCAGCCGGGAGACGCCGTCGGTGCCAGAGGCGAGGGGCGCGATGTCGGCGCCCGGGGCGGCGACATGGACCCGCTCGGGGGCGAGCCCGTGGTGTGACACGAGTCTGCGGACCGCCCATTCGCTGGTCGCGATCACGGCGGACACGCCCCGCAGGGTCGCCCGCTCCTTGGCGTCGAGGTCAGCGGCGGCCTCGGGCTCCAGGCCCGTCTCGTCGCCCAGCGGCAGATGCACCAGCACGGCCAGGCACAGACGCTCGGCCTCGGGAAGGACGATCTCGGGGACCCCGCAGGCGACCAGACCGTCCAGCAGGACGACCGTGCCGTCGGGGAGTTCACGCAGCGTACGGGCGAGTTCGGCGCGTGCCGCCTCGGAGGGGCTCGGCCAGTCGCCGTCGACGGTGTGCTTGTTCACCTGCCAGCCGAAGCCGGGCAGGTCGAGGCAGATCCGACGGTCATAAGCGTTGCCGCCGCTGGGGCGGGCCGGGTCGTCCACGCCGCCCGGCATCACGAAGTGCAGCGAACGCAGCGACATGGGGACGATCGCCGCGTTCTTCAGCGCCGCGTTCTGCACGGGCACATAGCCGAGCCGCACTTGCTCTCCCCCGTCTGCCTGGACAGCACTGCCGTATGCCTGGGCGGTGCCGACGGCCGCCCGGTCGATGGTCACGTCGGTCACAGAGCACGCTCGTAACTCGCCCAGGCGATGTGCGACTCGTGCAGGGTGACCGTGATGCCCGCGATGCCCTTGGCGTTCTCCCCGAGGGCCCCCTTGTGGATGCGCTCGGCGAGACGGTCCGCGATGACCTTGGCCAGGAACTCCGTCGAGGTGTTCGTGTGGGCGAAGTCGGGCTCGTTGTCGAGGTTGCGGTAGTTCAACTCGCTCACCACGGCACCCAGCTCCTGCGTGGCCAGCCCGATGTCTACGACGATGTTGTCGTCGTCCAGTTCGGCGCGCCGGAAGGTGGCGTCCACGAGGAAGGTGGCGCCGTGCAGGCGCTGCGCGGGTCCGAAGACCTCCCCGCGGAAACTGTGGGCGATCATGATGTGATCGCGAACGGTGATGCTGAACAACGGACGACCCTCCAGTGCGGTACGTCTGCCCCCGGGCCGGGGCATGCCGTGTAGTACGGCTGCTCCCTACCCGTTGTTCAGCCGAGTTTTGCTGTTTCTTTGGAGGTCAATGTTCCGTTCGGGCAGTTCAGGGGCGGGTGGGACGACCCGGAACGAACGACCTGCGCCTCACTCCGCGTCGTAGCGAACCCGGTGGCACATCCCCGGCAGCTCTCCGTCCGCCAGTTTCGGCAGGACGTCGGGGAGCTCCTCGAAGGCACACTCTCCGGTGACGAGCGCGTCGAAACGGGCGTCGGCGAGGAGTTCGAGCGCGAGCGCCAGCCGGTCCGCGTAGGTCCGTCCGGGGCGTCCGGCCGGGGAGACGGTGCCGACCTGGCTGCTGCGGACGGTGAGCCGACGCGAGTGGAAGGCCTCGCCGAGCGGCAGGGCGATCCGGCGGTCGCCGTACCAGCTCAGTTCGACGACCGTGCCCTCGGCGGCGAGGAGTTCGAGGGAGCGGACGAGTCCCTGTTCGCTGGCGCTGGCGTGCACGACGAGGTCGCACTCCCCGAGCGCGTCCCCGGGCAGCGCGAAGTCGACGCCGAGGGCACGGGCGATGTCGGCGCGTGCCGGGTCGGCGTCGACGAGCTGGACCCGCACGCCCGGGTAGCGGGCGAGCAGCGCGGCGACCGAGCAGCCGATCATGCCGCCGCCCACGACCGCGATCCGGTCCCCGATGAGGGGCGCCGCGTCCCACAGGGCGTTGACGGCGGTCTCCACCGTCCCGGCGAGGACGGCCCGCGCTGCGGGCACCGACTCCGGCACGACGGTGACGGCGCTCACGGGAACGACGTAGCGGCTCTGGTGCGGATACAGGCAGAAGACGGTCCTGCCGAGCAGTGCGTCCGGCCCCTCTTCCACCCGCCCGACGCTGAGATAGCCGTACTTCACGGGGGCGGGGAAGTCCCCGTCCTGGAAGGGCGCGCGCATGGTCGCGTACTGGTTTTCGGGCACCTGGCCGCGGAACACGAGCGTCTCGGTGCCCCGGCTGACTCCCGAGTAGAGCGCGCGGACGAGAACCTCCTCGTCAGCGGGGGCGGCGAGGATCTCCTCGCGGATCTCGCCGTGCCCGGGGGAGCGTAGCCAGAAGGCTCGGGCTGTCGGTTTCATGTGCGTCTCCGTGAACGGTCGAGCGGTTCGCCACGTACGCAGCGGTGGAAGTTCGCGGACACGGTACGCGGCGATGATCCACTTGTCACACGTTCGGAAGGTATGCGGTGGCCCTGATCAACACATACGACGGCCGGCTGTTGCTCTCGGAGACGACTGTGGGCGCGGGCGCCCAGGTGCTGCTCCTCGCCTTCCTGGGCACGGCGATCGGACTGGGCCCGGCGGGCTGGCTGACCGGGCTGGCCTTCGGGCTCGCCACCTGGGCCGTCCTCAACCGCGCCCTGCTGCGCACCCGGACCCGCACCTTCGGCCCCGCCAACCGCGTCACCCTCGGCCGGGCCGTACTCGTCGGCGCCGTGACCGCCCTGGTCGCCGACTCCTTCCAGAGCTCGCCGCCGGTCTCGCTGTTCGTCGCCCTGACCGCCGTGGCCCTGATCCTCGACGGCGTCGACGGCCAGGTGGCCCGGCGCACCAACACCTCCACCGCACTGGGCGCGCGCTTCGACATGGAGGTCGACGCGTTCCTGATCCTGGTGCTGAGCGTGTACGTCGCCCTGTCGATGGGCCCGTGGGTGCTGCTGATCGGTCTCATGCGGTACGTCTTCGTCGCCGCCGCCAAGGTCCTGCCCTGGCTGAACAACTCCCTCCCGCACAGCATGGCCCGCAAGACGGTCGCCGCCGTCCAGGGTGTCTTCCTGCTGGTCGCCGCCTCCGGTCTGCTGCCGTACGCGGCGGGCTTCGCCCTGGTCGCGCTGGCACTGGGCTCGCTGCTGTGGTCCTTCGGCCGGGACGTCGCCTGGCTGTTCCGCAACCGAGAGGTCCGCGGCGGAACGGGGCCGGTCACGGCGATCGCCGCCGAGCCGGTGACCGTCGCCGTGGTGGCCCCCTCGGCGCGCCGGACCCCGGAACTCGTCACGAGCTGACCGCCGCCGACGGGCTCGCCGCGAGCCCCTCCCGTGCGGGGCCCGGCTCAGGGGCCCGCGTACGAGGAGATCGCGGCCGTGGCCCGGCGGACCGGGCCCGTGCGGACCGGGACCCGCCGACGGCCCCGGACCCGGAGGAACGAGACCCCGCGAACCGCGACCTCGCGGACCGTGACCTGCCGGACCACGGCGCGGCGAGGGCTCATCGGACCGTGAGGACGATCTTCCCGGTGGTGCGGTCGGTCTCGCCGAGGGCGTGCGCCTCGGCCGCCTCCGCGAGCGGGAAGGTGGTGTCGACGAGAGGGCGCAGCCGCCCCTCCTCCACCAGTGCGGCGATGGCCCGCACCCCCCGCATGGTCGGCCTCGACGAGCATCGGCTCCAGCCGCACCCCCAGCTCCTCGGCCCGCTTCCGGTCCTCCTCGTAGCCGTACGGGAGGATCGTGACGAGGACGCCGCCCTCGCGCAGGACCTCGAGGGAGCGGCTGCGGACGTCACCGGCGAGGGTCAGCGGCCGACTTCACCATCGCCGTGGAGCACGGCCCCGAGGTGCTGGACACGGCAGACACCGTGATCGTCGCCTCGTTCGGGCTCTCGCCGGCCTCGGCGAGGCTGCTGTCGCCGGAGCTGCCGGAGCCCGTGGCTGCGGCGCTCGCCCGGATCCGGCCCGGCACCCGGCTGGTGTCCATCTGCACGGGCGCCTTCGTGCCCGCCACGGCCGGGCTGCCGGACGGCCGGCCCGCGACCACGCACTGGGCGGTGGCCGAGGCGTTCCGGGAACGCTTCCCGAAGGTCGACCTGGACCCCGACGTGCTGTTCGTCGACGACGGTGACGTCCTCACCTCGGCCGGCGCCGCCTCCGGGATCGACCTCTGTCTGCACCTCGTGCGCAGGGACCACGGCAGCGAGGTCGCCAACCGGGTCGCCCGCCGGTGTGTGGTGCCGCCGTGGCGGGAGGGCGGCCAGGCGCAGTACATCGAGCAGCCCGTCCCCCAGGCCCCCGCCAGCGGCACCGCCGCCACCCGGCAGTGGGCGCTCGAACACCTGGACGCTCCGCTGACGCTGGCGGGCCTCGCCCGGCACGCCCGGATGAGCCTGCGCACCTTCGCCCGCCGCTTCGGCGAGGAGGTCGGCATGAGCCCCGGCCGCTGGCTCGTCCAGCAGCGGGTGTCCCGCGCCCGCCACCCCCTGGAGTCCACCGACCTCCCCGTCGACGAGATCGCCCGCCGGGTCGGCTTCGGCACGGGCACGGCGTTGCGCCAGCACTTGCACGCGGCGATCGGGGTGTCGCCGCTGACGTACCGGCGTACGTTCCGGGCGGGTGCCGGGACTCCCGCCCCGGTTAGCCGGTGACGGCTGCGCCGGCCCCCGGCGGCATGTTGTACGGCGTCACCACCTGGATCGCCGACGGGAGGAACGGGCCCTCGTCGGGGAGGGCCTGGTGCGCCCGCATGATCGTCTGACAGGCGCGGCGGACGTCCTGACGGAGGTCGTGGTGGAGCACGGCCGAGAGCCGGTGCTCGCGCAGCAGCCGGGTGTTGTCGTGGTCGAGGTCGTGGGCGACGAAGACGTGCGGCTCCCGGCCGAGCGCGGCGAAGGCGTCGAGCGTGGCGGTGTTGCCCCCGCCGATGGAGTAGACGGCGGCGATGCCCGGCTCGCGCTCCAGCGCGGCGAGGACGAGGTCGCGCTGGGTGGCGTCCAGACCGTCGCTGTCGGTGACCTCGACGAGAGTGCGCCGCGGGTCGACGGCCCGCATCACCCCGCGGAAGCCCATCTCGCGCTCCTCCTCGTTGCGGTAGAAACCGCGGCTGATCGTCACCAGTACGGCACCCGGCCGGTCTCCGAGCCACTGCCGCAGCAGATACGCGGCGGTCGCCCCGGCGGCCCGGTTGTCTATGCCGACGTACGCGCCGCGCGCGCTGCCCGGCAGGTCCGTCACGAACGTGACCACCGGGACTCCGGCCGCGACCAGCCGTTCGACGGCGGCGGTCACCTCCGGGACGTCCGGCGCCTTGAGGATCACGCCCTGCGAGCCGCGCCGCCCGATCCGGTCGAGCACCCGCACCATCTCGGAGGCCGACCCCGTCTCCCGGAAGTGGAAGCGGGAGCGTACGACCGCCGGGTGCAGGGACGGCAGCTCGGCCTCCAGCGCCTCCCGGACCGCCGTGGAGAACCGGTCCGGGGTCTGCATCACGATGTCGACCATGAACGTACGGCCGCCGATACGCACCTGCGTGCGCTGCCGGTCCAGGTCCTTGACGGCCTGGTGCACCTCGCGGGCGGTGCTCTCCCGCACCCCGCCCCGGCCGTTGAGGACCCGGTCGACCGTGGCCTGGCTCAGCCCGGCCTGACGGGCGATCTCCCGGATCGTGTAGGGGTGTGTCATGGCGTGGCGTCCTGGGGGTCGGCGGTGGGCGGCGGGAGGACCGGCCTCGGTCCCGCCGGTGGCCCCTCGGCATCCGGATGATGGGTTTTTGATGGCCCGCCGCGGGTTGTACGAGGGCCTTCGCCCCTCAAGACTGGCAGAGGCGAAGGCGCCGGGAAAGGTCGGGACGACCCGGCCCGTGGCCGGGACGGGTTCCGGCGGGGCCCACCGACGCCGACCGAAAGGAAACTCCCCATGGGACTACTCGAGGACAAGGTCGTCCTCGTCAACGGCGGCAGCCAGGGCGTCGGCGCAGGCATCGTCCGGGCGGCGCTGCGCGAGGGCGCGACCGTGATGTTCACGGGCCGCCGCGCCGAGGTCGGCGAGAAGCTCGCCGCGGACACGGGCGCCGGCTTCCTGCGGGCCGACCTGACGGACCCGGCGCAGGTGCGCGGCGCCGTGGACCGCGTGATCGCCGCCCACGGCCGGGTGGACAGCCTCGTCAACGCGGCCGGCCTGACCTCCCGGGGCTCGCTCCTCGACACCTCGCCCGACCTCTTCGACGCCCACATCGCGATCAACCTGCGCGCCCCCTTCTTCGCCATGCAGGCGGTCGTGGAGCACCTGGTCGCCCGCGGCGCACCGGGCACGATCGTCAACATCGGCTCCAACTGCGCCCACGGCGGACCGCCGAACCTGGCCCCCTACTCCGCGGCGAAGGGCGGCCTCGCGGCCCTGACCCGCAACGCGGCCCACGCCCACCGCTGGGACCGCGTCCGGATCAACGACCTGAACATCGGCTGGACGGAGACCGAGGGCGAGGACGCGATCCAGCGGGAGTTCCACGGCGCCGGCGACGACTGGCGCGAGCGGGCCGCCGAGAGCCTCCCGATGGGCAGGCTCGGCCAGGTCGACGAGATCGCCGACTTCGTCGTCCTGTTGCTGTCCGACCGCAGCGGCGTGGTGACCGGTTCGGTGATCGACTGGGACCAGAACGTCCTCGGCACCTCCGGCTGACCTCGCCTCCCTGCTGACATATCCGCACGTACCAGCACACATCAGCACACACACCCGCACCGTCTGCACTTTCTGCACTTCTCGAAAGGGACACTCGTCATGCGCATTGGCATCCTGGGGCTGGGCCGCATCGGCGCCTTCCACGCCGGCACCCTCGCCGGGCTCGACGTCGTGGAGGAGCTGGTCGTCTCCGACCCGCTGGCCGCGGCCGCCGCCTCCGCGGCCGAGAAGTACGGCGCGACCGTGGCCGACTCGCCCGAGGCCGTGTTCGCCTCCGGCATCGACGGTGTCGTGGTCACCGCCGCGACCGACGCGCACCCGGGGCTGATCCTGGCCGCGGTCGAGGCGGGCATCCCGGTGTTCTGCGAGAAGCCGGTGGCGAAGACGATCGAGGAGAGCCTCACCGTGCTGCGCGCGGTCGAGAACAGCGACGTGCAGGTCCAGATCGGCTTCAACCGCCGCTTCGACGCGGGCTGCGTGACCGCGCGGCAGGCCTTCCTCGACGGCGAACTCGGCGAGCTGCACACCGTACGCTCCACGACCCTGGACCCGGCGCCCCCGCCGGCCGGCTACGTGGCGTCCTCGGGCGGCATCTTCCGCGACTGCGCGGTGCACGACTTCGACGTCGTCCGCTGGGTGACGGGCCGGGAGGTCGTGGAGGTCTACGCGACCGGCGGCAACCGCGGCGCGGCGTACATCGAGGAGGCCGGCGACGTCGACACCGCCTCCGCGCTCCTCACCTTCGACGACGGCACCATCGGCGTCATCTCCAACTCCCGCCACAACGCCCGCGGTTACGACGTCCGCCTGGAACTCCACGGCATGAAGGACAGCATCGCCGCCGGCCTCGACACCCAGCTCCCGCTGCGCTCCGCCGAGCCGGGGGTGACCTTCCCCGCCGGCCCCCCGCACAACTTCTTCATGGACCGCTTCGCCCCCGCCTACCGCGCCGAACTCACCGCCTTCACCGAGGTCGTCGCCGGCACCCGCACCTCCCCGTGCACCGTCGCCGACGCCATCGAGGCGAGCTGGATCGCCGAGGCGGCGACCCTCTCGGTGGCCGAGCACCGGCCGGTGCGGCTGGACGAGGTGCGCGCGCAGGCCGGCTGAACGGCCCGGAGCGAAGGCACCGGGCTCGGGGCGAACGGGGGCCGCGCGACCGGACGGACGTCCCGTGCTGTCGCGCGGCCCCGCCGTGTCAGGTGCTGGAGCGCACGACCAGGTGGGTGGGCAGGATCAGCGGGGTGGGATCCTGGCCGTCGATCAGCGCCACGAGCATGCGCGCCGTCTCCCGTCCGAGGGCGGCGATGGGCTGGTGCACGGTGGTGAGCGGCGGATCGGCGATCCCGGCCACCGCCAGGTCGTCGAAACCGACCACGGCGACGTCCCCGGGGACCGCCCGCCCCGCCCGGCGCAGTACCCGCAGCGCCCCCGCGCCCATGTTGTCGCTGGCGGCGAACACCCCGTCCAGGTCCGGGTGTTCGGCCAGCAGCGCGGTCATGACGGCGGCGCCGCCGGACTCGGTGAAGTCCCCCTGGCGGGGCGGGAACGGATCCAGCCCGGCCGCCAGCATGGCGTCGCGGTAGCCGCGGTACCGGGCACGGCCCGCCTCGGTGTCCAGCCGCCCGCAGATCGCGGCCACCCGGGTCCGGCCGCGCGCGAGCAGGTGCTCGGTCGCCTCGCGGGCCCCGCCGGCGTTGTCGACGTCCACGTACCAGCGGGGGGTTGGCCCGACCGGGCGTCCGCCGAACACCACGGGCAGGTCCGTCTCCTCGGCCGCCCGGGCCAGCGGGTCGCCCTCCCGCAGCGCCATCATCATCACGCCGTCGGCGCCCCTGCAGCGGAACAGGTCCGCCACCCGCGCGCGGCCCCGGTCGGAGGCGGCCAGACACAGCATCAGGTGCAGGCCGGCCTCCTCCAGCGCGGCCGACGCCCCCACGATGACCTGGGCGAAGAACGGATCCGCGAAGATCGACGGTTCCTCGCCGGAGACGACCAGGGCGGCCGCTCCCGTCTGCCGGGTGGCCAGGGCGCGAGCGCTCGGATTGGGGACGTAGCCGAGCTGCCGGACGGCCCGCTGGACCGCCTCGCGTTTCGAACGGCTGACGTGCGGCGCGTTGTTGAGGACCCGGGAGGCCACGGACCGGGAGACCCCGGCGTGTTCGGCCACGGCGTCGAGCGTGGGCTGCCGGCGTGCCGGTTCCGTCACCATGTCCACGAGCCCCTCTCCCCCTGGCCCGAAACTGGGAGCGCTTCCGGCCACAAGGACGGTAGGGCGTCGAACTCGCCCTGTACAGAGGCAGGTTCACACTCGGACCCTTGACAGTTCTCCCAGCCGGTCACACGATACCCACCACACCCCGAAGGTTCTGAGCGCCACTGGAAGCGCTTCCGGTTGGGAGCGCTCCCACCATCCGGGGACCGTCCCACCACCGCACTTCCTCAGCGCGTCGCACGCTCGGGACGAGAGCGCGTGACGCCTCCCTCACAGGAATTCGAGGTGATGTCATGCGCCGCATGCTCCGGGTCCTGACGGCAGCGCTCTGTGCCCTGCCCCTGGCGCTCGCCGCCGCGCCGTCCGCCCACGCGGCCGACCCGACCACCATGACCAGCGGGTTCTACGTGGACCCCGACTCCAGCGCGAAGCGATGGGTCGCCGCCAACCCCGGCGACGGCCGGGCGTCCGCGATCAACGCCTCCATCGCCAACACCCCGACGGCCCGCTGGTTCGGCTCCTGGAGCGGGGCCATCGGCACCGCGGCGGGTTCGTACGCGGGCGCCGCCGACAGCCGGGACAAGCTGCCCATCATGGTCGCGTACAACATCTACCACCGCGACTACTGCGGCGGGCACTCCGCCGGTGGGGCCTCCTCCCCGTCGGCCTACGCGAGCTGGATCAGCCAGTTCGCCGGCGGGATAGGCAACCGCCCGGCCGTCGTCGTCCTGGAACCGGACTCCCTCGGGGACTACGGCTGCATGAACCAGGCCCAGATCGCCGAGCGTCAGAACATGCTCAGCGGCGCGGTCTCCCAGTTCGCCCGCCAGGCCCCCAACACCTGGGTCTACATGGACGCCGGCAACCCCGCCTGGACGGACGCCGCGACCATGGCCCGGCGCCTCCACGAGGCCGGTGTCCGGCAGGCCCACGGCTTCTCGCTCAACGTCTCCAACTACCTCACCACCGCCGAGAACACCGCCTACGGCAACGCGGTCAACAGCCAGCTCAGCGCCCGCTACGGTTACACCAAGCCCTTCGTCGTGGACACCAGCCGCAACGGCAACGGCTCCAACGGCCAGTGGTGCAACCCCTCGGGCCGCCGCATCGGCCCCGCCACCCAGCTGGGCGGGGGCGCCGAGATGCTCCTGTGGATCAAGGTCCCGGGCGAGTCCGACGGCAACTGCGGCATCGGCGCCGGCTCGTCGGCGGGCCAGTTCCTCCCCGAGGCCGCCTACAAGATGATCTACGGCTACTGAATCCGGACGCCCCGGACCACGAAAGCGCCCGTACGCCGACACGGCGTACGGGCGGGGTGGCGCTCGCGCAGGTGGCCGCCCCCCGACGGTCACCGGCGCGAGTGCGTCAGGTGACGGGGGGCACGTCCTTGCAGTCGGGGACGCCCGCCAGCCAGGCCGGGCCCTTGATGAAGATGTTGGTGACCCACGCCTTGTAGTCCGGCAGGTAGGACCAGACATCGTTCTCGTAGCCCTCCGCCTTCACCAGCTCCGCGTGCTTCTGGCAGTACACGCGGATGGTGGTCGAGTACGGGAAGGCGTAGACGCGGCGGGCGTCGATGCTGGGCTGGGCCTTGGTCCAGACGCCGGTGCCCCAGGTCTGGTGGATGTTGCCGGTGGGCGTACCGGTGTTGACGCGGACGGCGCCGAAGTAGGTGCTGCCCAGGCGGACGTCGCTCACCATCAGCTTGGTGCCGGACTGCCTGGCTTCGACCATCTTGCCGGCACCGAGGTAGATGGCGATGTGCTGCATGTCCGTCGAGTCCTTGCCGTAGGCGAGGAGGTCGCCCGGCAGCAGCGGGGCGAGACCCTGGGCGGCGGTGAAGCGGGCGGCGGCACGGTGCGTGTAGAACTGCTGGCTGGCGACGCCGTTCAGGATGTCCGTGCCGCCGGCGGCCTGGGCGTAGGCGTACCGGACGAGGCCGGAGCAGTCGAAGCCGCGCCGCTCGGGGTCGTGTTCGCTGGCCGGGTCGCTGGGGTCGACCTGCCCGTAGGTGGCCCCGGGTGTGGCGCCGTGGCCACCGCCCCAGGAGTACCAGGTACCGGCGGCGACCTCGGCGCAGGCCACGGCGACCGCCCGCTCGGCGGCGGCCGAGGCGCCCGGCGCGAGGACGCCACAGCCGGCGGCGGGAGCGGCCGGAGCGGCCGAGGCCGCGGACACCGGCGCCCACAGGAGCAGCGCCATGAGCGTGATCAGTGTGCGGATGACATTGGTCCGGCTCACCATGCCGGAACCCCCGTTTCCTGTTGGTCTGGATGAACTGGCGGTGGTGGTCGGGCAGCAGCCTGGCCGACCACCACCCCGCGCGTCGAGGGTCAGGTGTCGCCCCGTCGGGACGGGCAACGGGAAACACCTGGGAAACCCCCGCCGAGCAGGGAGCTTGCCGAACGGCTCGCTCGTCGGTGTGTGTCGCTCAGCGGCCCCCGCACCCTGACGACTCCGTCCGTACGGGCACCCCGGGCAGCAGAGTCGCGCGCTCCTCGGGGTCGATGCCGACGCGCAGCCGGCAGATGTCCGCCAGCCGGGCGCCGGGGTCGAGGTCCCACAGCCGTACGGTGCCGTCGGTGCTGCTGCTGGCCACGGTCCGCCCGTCGGGGGCGAAGTCGACGCCCCACACCGCGTTCGTATGACCGGTGAGGGTCGCCCACGGCCGCCGTCCGTCGACGTCCCACAGGCGTACCGTGCGGTCGTTGCCGCTGCTGACGAGGGTGCGGCCGTCCGGGCTGAAGTCCACACCGCGTACCGAGCCCGAGTGGCCGGCCAGGGCGGTCTCGAAGCGCCGGTGCCGCACGTCCCACAGGCGTACGGTCCCGTCGTTGCCGCTGCTGGCGAGGGTGCGGCCGTCGGGGCTGAAGGCCACCCCCCGCACCGCGCCCGAGTGGCCGGTCAGGGAGGCGAGTTCGCGACGCGAGGCGACGTCCCACAGCCGTACGGTCAGATCGTCGCCGGCGCCGGCCAGGGTGCGGCCGTCGGGGCTGAAGGCGACATCGTTGACGAAGTCCTTGTGGCCGCCGAGCACCCCGAGCTGCCGGCGCTTCGCCACGTCCCACAGGCGCACGGTGTGGTCGGCTCCCGCCGAGGCGAGCGTCCGTCCGTCGGGCGAGAAGGAGACGGAGAAGACCTGTCCCCTGTGCCCGGCCAGCTTCTTCAGCTCCTTGTGCTCCGCGACGTCCCACAGCCGGACCGTGCCGTCGGAGCCCGCCGATGCCAAAGTCCCCCCGTCGGGCGAGAAGGCCACCGAGAACACGGTCTCGGCGTGCCCTTCCAGCGCCGCCACGAGGGCGTGCGTCCGCGCGTCCCACAGCCGTACGGTGTGGTCGGCGTCGGCGGTGGCCAGCAGTTTCCCGTCGGGGCTGTAGGCGGTCTGCCAGACCTCCGTGAACGGACGTGACGTCAGGACGGCCCCGCTCAGGTCCCACAGGACGACGGACTGGTCGAAACCGGCCGTGGCCAGCCGGGCTCCGTCGGAGGTGACGGCCACCCCGAGGACGTAGTCGGTGTGTCCGGCGAGGACCAGGGTCTGCCGGCCGCTGCGCACGTCCCACAGCCGGGTCGTCCCGTCGCCGACCGCGCCGACGACCGTCGTGCCGTCCGGGGTGAAGGCGACGTCGTTGATGTCGTCGCTGCTTCCCGTGAACGTGTCGGTCAGCCGCCTGTCCCCGACGTCCCACAGCCGTACCGTCCGGTCGACGCCGGCGGAGGCCACCGTCCTGCCGTCCGGCGAGAACGCGACGCCCAGCACCTCGTCGGCGTGCCCCTTCAGGGCGTCGGCGAACCGGGCCCGGTCGGTGTCCCACAGCCGTACGACCCGGTCGGTGCCGGCGGAGGCGAGCGTCCGCCCGTCGGGGGCGTAGGCCAGCGCGTTGACGTCGCCCTCGTGGCCCGGGAGGGTGTCGGTGCGCCGGGGCCGGGCCCCGGTGTCCCACAACTGGACGGTCCCGTCGGCGGCGGCGACGGCGAGCGTTCCTCCGCGCGGGTCGAAGGCGACCGCCCGCGCGCCCTTCGTGGCCTTCGAGAGCACTCCGGTCCGGCGATGGCCGGTGGTGCTCCACAGGGTCACGGGCCCGTCGGTGGACGTGACCGCGAGCGTCCGGCCGTCGGCGCCGAAGGCGACGGAGCGCACGCGTCCGGGCACCTTGAACCGGGCGAGGACGCGGTGGCCGTCCGCGGTCTCGCGCAGGACGACCGTGCCGTCGGAGCTGGCCGTCGCGAGGCTGCGGTCGTCGGGCGCGAAGGCGACCTTGTTGACGGGGCCGCGGTGTCCGTCGAGCCGGGCGGAGAAGGGCTGTGACTGGGTGCTGAGCAGCGCGCCGCGGGCCTCGGCGGTGGGCGCGGTGCGGTAGGCCTCCTCCGCGAGGAGCATCGACGCCTCCGGCCGGCCCCCGGCGAGGGAAGCGGAGCGCGCGGCGAGGGCCTGGGAGCGGGCGACGCGTTCCTGGTCGAGGGCGCCCTCGCGCTGCTGGTAGGCGAGCCCTCCGGCGGTGACGGCGAGGCCCAGCAGCACGGCGAGCGTGGCGAGCATGGACTGCCGCAGCCGGACCTGTCGTCTGGCCTGTCGGCGGCGCCCGTCCTCCTCGGCCTGACTGGCCCTCAGGAACGCCTCCTCGTCGGGTGCGAGCCGGCTCCAGCCGTCCGACTCGTCGGCCCACGCCCGCACGGTGTCGAGGCGGGTGCCCCGGTAGAGGGCGGAGGGGTCGCGCCGCTCGCGTTCCCATTCACCGGCCGCGTGGGAGAGCTGCTGGTGGAGGAGGAGGCCCGCCCGGTCGGCGTGGATCCAGCCGCGCAGCCGGGGCCAGGCGTGGAGCAGCGCCTCGTGGGTGATCTCGACGGTGTCGCTGTCCATGGTGATGAGACGGGCCCGGACGAACGCGTCGAGCGCGGCGGCGGCCCCGTCCGCGTCGCCGAGCCGCGCCATCAGGGCGTCCCGGCTCATCCGGCGGCGGGTAGCCCCGGCCCCGTCCATGACGAGCACCAGCCGGGACAGGATGCGGCGGATGGTCTTCTGCTCGGCGGGATACAGCCGGGCGAACACGTTCTCGGCGGTGCGGGCGACCGCCCCCTGGATGCCGCCCGCCCGTTCGTACCCGTCGACGGTCAGCGCGGCGTGCCGGCGCCGCTGCCAGGTGGCGAGCAGCGCGTGGGAGACCAGCGGGAGCGCGCCGGAGGGTGTCTCGTCGGAGCCGGCCACGGACACCCCGGGGCCGGTGTCGGGATCGTCGCGGAGGCCCGCGTCCCGCAACAGCAGCGGGACCAGGCCGGGTTCGAGGGTGAGGCCCGCGAGTTCCGCCGGGCGGGTGATGGACTCGCGCAGTTCCGCCACGGTCATCGGGGACAGCACGAACAGTCCGCCGGTGAAGACGGGGGCCAGCTCGGGCAGGCCCAGACAGCTGCCGGTGAAGTCGGCGCGGACCCCGAGCACCACGACGGCCGCGGCGTGGCCGTCCGGCGCCGGCCCGGCGGTCGCCAGGGCGTGGAGCGCCCGGACGAAGGCACGGCGTTCCTCGTCCTCGGAGCAGAGGGTGAACAGTTCCTCGAACTGGTCGACGATCAGGACGGGGCGAGGGGGCGGGGGCCTGCGGCCTCCCGGGACCGTCGGTGGTTCGTGTGCCGCCGCGCGTACGGCGTCGAGCAGGGCGGCGGGGTCCTCGCGCACCTCCTCCGGGGTGACGCCGAGGTCTCCGCCGAGCGCTTTGGCGGTGCGTTCCAGCAGCTCGTCCAGCGGCCGTGAGGTGGGGGTGAGCAGTACCACCGGCCAGCGGTCGGCGCCGGACATCGGGAGGTCGCCGCGCCGCAGTGCGGGAACGAGACCGGCGTTGAGCAGGGACGACTTGCCGGCGCCCGAGGGGGCCACCAGCATCAGCGGTCCACGGCCGATCTGTTCGAAGATCCGTTCCACCAGTGCGGCCGTCGCGCGTTCCCGGCCGAAGAACCATTCCGCGTCCTGCGGGGTGAACGCCGCCAGTCCGCGGTAGGGGCACACCCCGCCCGACTGCCGCTGCCCGGCCTCGGGTTCGCGTTCACCGTCCCGGGGCGGGGCCTGCTGCACCAGGCGCAGCAACGCGCCCTCCGCGCCGAGGACCTGGTCGCAGAGGCGGGCGACGTCGACCGTGGCGCGTTTCGTACCTGTCTCGATCTTGCTGAGGTAGCCCTTGCTGTAGTGGGTCCGGCGGGCCAGGTCGGTGAGCGACAGTCCGCGTTCGTGCCGCAACCGGCGCAACTGGGCGGGGAAGGACTGCTGAAGGGGGAGAGAAGGCGTGGTCGGCGCGGTCCCGTCCCGGTCGTCGCGGTGATCTGGGTCAGCTCCGAGCTGCGGGTCCCCCAAGGCGTTCCCCCAAGGCAGTGCGGCCGTGTGACGGCGGATGCCCAGGTTACTGTCGGGTTGGTGAGTGCAGCCAAATCTTTCACCCGGAGTGGCGAAAACACGACGTCCGGAACCGCGGGCAGATGCGGTTCCGGACGTCGTGTCGCCGCGCCTCGGCGCCTCGTGGCGCCCGAGGGTTACGGGTTGAGGCGGATCGAGTTGATCGGCGTCATGTTCTTGTCGATCGACCAGCCTCCGCCGGGGAGGTAGCCCTCACAGCCCGTGCCGTTGTACCCGGTGCAGGTCTGCAGGGTGGCGCCGCCGGTCTGGTTGTTGATGATGCGGTGGATCCCGACCATGTTGCTGAGGTTGTGGTAGCCGTAGTTGTAGTACTTGTGCGACGGCACGTCGTTGTTCCAGCCCGCGTTCTCCGGGTAGATACAGACGTACCCGTCCGGGCAGCCGTGGCGGGTGACGGCCTGCGCCTGGGTCGCGGTGGCGGTCACCACCGCGCCGGCCGCCAGTACCAGTGCTGCCGCGGTCCGCATCGTCTTGAGCTTGCGCATCGTTCCCCCTTGGTCGTGGGTCTTGCCGTGTGCTGTCGACATCAGAGTTGCCCCCCTTGCCGGGAGGGGTCGACGGGTTTCCTGTTGCCCTCCTGTGAGCCGCCCGGGAAACCGGACATGACCTGGGGAAACACCCGACCGGAGGCAACGCCGCCGGTTCGCGCGGAGGACAAACGGAACCTCGCCTCGCACAAACCCTGCGCAATGCATTGACGCGAACATGCCCCCCTCTTATCTTCTGATCGAACTTCCGCACAAGAGCCGACATTTCGAACAACATCCCACGCCTCAGGGCAGTTCGCGCACAGACGGGACGAGCGTTGAACACAACCCGCAGGGCGGTCATCGCCCTCCTCACCTCGGTGGCCGCCCTGCTGGGCCTCACCACCGCCGTCGCCTCCCCGGCCGCAGCCGCCCACCCGGCCGCCGGGCAGGCGACGCGCTACACGATGACCGCGTTCACGAACAGCAGCGAGTCGAACATGTACGTCTACGACTCGCCGGACGCGACCGGCTTCACCCTCCGCAAGGGGCCCGCGTACACCCCGCCCTCCGGCCTGATCCGCGACCCCAGCATCTTCAAGCACACGGACGGCTACTACTACCTGACCTACACCACTCGCACCTGGTCGGCGCTCTCCACCACCATCGGCTTCGCCCGCTCCACCGACCGCCTCAACTGGACCTTCCTGTACGACTACACGGTCCCGATCAGCGGTCTGCAGCGCGCCTGGGCGCCCGAGTGGTTCGTCGACACCAACGGCAGCGTCAACATCATTCTGTCGGCGTCCGTCGCGGCCGACGGCGAGTACATCTTCAAGCCGTACAAACTGACGGCGACGAACTCCGCGCTCACCGCGTGGTCCTCCCCGGCCGTGCTGTCCGGCATCGGCCCGAACTACATCGACACCTTCGTCGTCAAGATCGGCTCCACCTACCACGCGTTCACCAAGAACGAGACGACCAAGTACATCGAGTACGCCACCGCCTCCAGCCTCACCGGCCCGTACACCATCCGGAGGACGGGGAACTGGGCCGGCTTCGGCTCCGGGATGGAAGGCCCGGCGCTCGTGCAGCTCGACAACGGGGGCTGGCGCATCTACTACGACGCCTACGGCGCCGGGAAGTACTGGTACAGCGACAGCTACGACACCTTCGCCACCTGGTCGGCCCCGGTCGAACTGCCCGGCCTCACCGGCTTCGTACGCCACCTGACCGTGCTCAAGGAGACCGTCTCCGGCGGAGTCACGCTGCCGGCCGGCACCACCCGGTCCCTGCAGTCCGTCAACTACACCGGCCGCTACGCCGTGGCGCGCTCCGACAACCTCGGCTACGTCGATCCGGTGACGTCCTCCAGCACCACGGCGGTCAGGCAGAGCGCCACCTTCACGGTCGTGCCCGGTCTCGCGGACGCCAACTGCTACTCCTTCCGCACCTCCACCGGCCGCTATCTGCGCCACTGGGACTACCGGATCCGCTCCGACGCGGACGACGGCACGGCCGTCTTCGACAAGGACGCCACCTACTGCGCCCGCCCGGGGACGACCGCCGGCTCGGTCCGGCTGGAGTCGTACAACTACCCCGGCCGCTACATCCGCCACTACAACTACGAACTGCACCTGGACACCTACCAGGCCACGGACACCTTCCGCGCCGACAGCTCCTTCACTGCGGTGAGTCCCTGGGCCTGACCCCGTTGAGTCCCTCCGGCGTCCGAGGAGCGGGGTCCGGGGCGGAGCCGCGGATGGGACGGGCAAGGGTGGCGGGGGCGAGGAGACTCCCCGCCCCCGCCACCTCCTAACCCACCGCCCCCGGCGCCCGGACGTACCCCGCCGGCCGAGCCGTGAACGTCCCCCGCCCCTGCGTACGGCTGCGCAACCGCGTCGCATACCCGAACAGCTCTGCCAACGGCACGGTCGCCGTCACGACCACCGACCCGCCCCGGGCCACGGAGTCCGACACCCGCCCCCGCCGCGCGGCGAGATCCCCGAGCACGCCACCCACGGCTTCCGCGGGCACGGTCACGGTGACATCGGCGACCGGCTCCAGCAGCCCCATCACCCCCACCCGCATGGCCTCCCGCAGCGCGAACCGCCCGGCCGTACGGAACGCCATCTCCGAGGAGTCCTTGGAGTGGGTCGCCCCGTCGGTCAGGGTGACGCTCAGCCCGGTCACCGGGTGACCGCCGAGCGGCCCCTCGGCGAGGGCGTCCCGGCAGCCGGCCTCGACCGCGCGGACGTACTCCTGCGGCACCCGGCCGCCGACGACGGTCGAGCGGAACACGAAGCCCGTCGCGGCACGGTCGCCCTCCGCCTCCAGGGACGCCACGTCGAGGACGACATGGGCGAACTGCCCCGCCCCGCCGTCCTGTTTGACGTGCCGGAAGACCAGACCGGACACCCCGCGCACGACCGTCTCACGACAGGCCACCCGAGGCCGGCCGACGGTGATGTCCAGCCCCTGGCTCCGGCGGACCTTCTCCACCGCCACCTCCAGATGCAGTTCGCCCATCCCGGACAGCAGGGTCTGGCCGGTCTCGGGGTCGGTGCGGACGACCAGCGAGGGGTCCTCCTCGGCCAGCCGTGCGAGGGCCGTCGCGAGCCGGTCGGTGTCGGTGCTCCGCCGTGCCTCGACGGCCACCGACACCACCGGGTCGGCGACGGACGGGGGTTCGAGGAGCAGCGGCGCCGCCGGCGCGCACAGGGTGGTCCCCGCGCGGGCCGACTTCAGCCCGACGACCGCGACGATGTCCCCGGCCGTCGCCTGCTCCAGCTCGGCGTGCCGGTCGGCCCGCACCCGCAGGATGCGCCCGATCCGCTCGGTGCGCCGCGTGCCCGCGTCCAGCACGGTGTCCCCCTTCCGGATCGTTCCCGAGTACAGCCGCAGGTAGGTCAGCCGTCCCGTGGCCGTGGCGCTCACCTTGAACGCCAGTGCCGCGAGCGGTTCGGTCGCGTCGGCGGCGCGCTCCCGCTCCGTGCCGTCGTGCGTGCCGCGTACGGGAGGTACGTCCAGCGGCGAGGGCAGGTACGCCACGACCGCGTCGAGCAGCGGTTCGATGCCCCGGTTGCGGTAGGCGGAGCCGCACAGCACGACCACGCCCTCCCCCGTGCGGGTCAGGTCGCGCAGCGCGGCGGCCAGCGTCCGCGCGGAGAGGGTGCCCCGCGCGCAGAACTCCTCCAGCGCCGTCGGATGCAGTTCCGCCACCGCCTCCTCCAGCCGCCGCCGGCGCAGTTCCGCCTCGTCCCGCAGGGCCTGCGGCACCGGGCTCTCCTCGGCCGCGGCGCCGTCGTCCGCCCAGACCAGCGCCCGCATCCGGAGCAGGTCCACGACGCCGGTGAACCCGTCCTCCCTGCCGATCGGCAACTGCGCCACCAGCGGCGCCGGATGGAGCCGCCGCCGGATGGACTCGACGGCCGTGTCGAGGTCGGCGCCCGCGCGGTCCAGCTTGTTGACGAAGGCGATGCGCGGTACGCCGTGCCGGTCGGCCTGCCGCCACACCGACTCGCTCTGCGGCTCGACGCCGGCGACCGCGTCGAACACGGCGATCGCGCCGTCGAGCACCCTGAGCGAACGCTCCACCTCGTCGGCGAAGTCGACGTGGCCGGGGGTGTCGATGAGGTTGATCCGGTGCCCGTCCCAGGCGCAGCTCACGGCTGCCGCGAAGATGGTGATCCCGCGATCGCGTTCCTGCGGATCGAAGTCGGTGACGGTGGTGCCGTCGTGGACCTCCCCGCGCTTGTGCGTGGTGCCGGTGGCGTAGAGGAACCGCTCGGTGACGGTGGTCTTGCCGGCGTCGACATGGGCGAGGATGCCCAGGTTGCGGACGGCGGTCAGAGGGTTGGCGAGGGTGTCGACGTTGTTGCGCACGGCCCGTGGCCTTTCAGCTGAGCTGTTTCGGGGCAGCGCGATTCCCGTACGGGTACGGCGGACGGCGGGAACGTGCGCGCGGACGGAGCTGTCGC